>JANOMP010000175.1:0-3725 GCA_031420365.1 Cytophagaceae bacterium | reverse complement strand
ACTGAATTTTATTGACTGAATTTTATTGACTGAATTTTATTGACTGAATTTTATTGACTGAATTTTATTGACTGAATTTTATTGACTGAATTTTATTGACTGAATTTTATTGACAATTGTATTTTAATTGTTATTTCAATTTTATTTTACCCCAACCCAGTGTCTTTACCATCCAATTTGGCAATGGCTTTTGAGTTTTCCTCTTTTTCAAATCTATATACCATCCTATTTTTTTCAAAATAGGTACTTTATGAGTTTCAACAAATTCAAGTAAAGTGCCATCGGGGTCTTCAATATAGGTAAATCTTCCTGCTGCATCACCCATATCAAAAGAATTAGCACTGTCAACTACAAAATTATAACCAAAAGTGGAAAGTTTGTTTTCCAGCTTATCCATATTTAATGTATCAAAACACAAATGAATAAAACCCAAATCGCCCCAACTTCTGTTTTCAAAAATAGTATTCACTTTAAAATCTAAAGCTTGCACTAATTCTATTTGAATATTTCCAAATAAACGTGTAAATGCTCCTTCTTTCGATTCTGCTTTTTTTAATAATATTCTTCTAAACTCATTATTATTTGCCGAAAGACTTAAAAAATCATCAAATTTCCCTGTTCGGTCATAAATAACTTCATCCAGGCCTAAAGCATTTTTATATAATTGTAATGATTTTTCCATATCACTTACCCCAATCACTACTCCTACTACCCCTCCAGTATTGGAAACATCAGTTTTAAACCAAGAATCATCCGCTACTACTTGTAAATTATTTCCATACAAATCAGGTAACCACACCATGTGCTTTCCTTCTGGGTCTTTGCTAATAACTAATTTATTGTCTTCACAATACTTTAAAACATTTTGGCACTTAATTTTTAGAGCAAAAATACCTAAATCCCCAATTTTAGGGATAAACTTACTGTGCAATGGCAGAGGATTCTTAGATTCCCAAATTTCAGCACCTCCACCTCCAGCCATGTTTATTGCTAAAATTGCTCTTCTTTTTCTAATGCTTCCATTGGTATAATTTACCATTAGCTTAGCCTCAGCAATATCATCAAACACTGGAACATTCAACCCAAAGGCTCTATTGTACCACTCAAATGCTTCCCCAGCGTCTTTTACACCGATACCTACTTGCTGAATTCCACTTATTAAATTTTCAGATGTGACCAAAGGCGTATATTTTTTTTTTAATAAATCAAAACAAAGGTAAAATTAATAAATAGTAGCTTCAAACTAACGAGTATCCTTATTTTTAAATTCTAAATAAAATTTAATATTTCAAAATTAATCTTTCAAAAAGAAAAAGAACAAATGGGCATCTCTAAAACCGTTTAATCTTTAAATAAATAAAATAATCTATCCACAAAAAAACAAAAATTATTTTACATCAACTAAAAAAAATGAGGTGCTAAAAATTCTAGCACTTTGAATAAAACTCTTGTTCTAAATGTTTTGATAAATATATCTTTATTAGCCATAAATTGTTTAAATTTCAATACTGTATTAATAAAGTAGAAATACACAACTTTAAATAAAAATCACTAAATTTGCTAAGGATCAAAAAGGTTTGAATTTTTTATTTCGTTTGATGTTCCAATCTCCTAAACCAACCCTTTTAAAAAATGAACCGCCAACTAGATATACCAACAAGGCACCGAGCCATTAAAGTACTTAAAGATTTAATCGAATATCCCTTTCACTATACTATTCAAGACTTAGCTAGCCTAAGCGATGTTTCCAAAGACACTATTCGTGATGACATGGAGGGCATCAGAAATGCTGGCTTTGAAACCACTTTTGACAAAAACTACCGATATGCCGTTATTTACAGCAAGCCATTAGAGTACATAAAGCAGATGCTGTTTTTGTCAGATGCAGAATATGAACAAATAAAAGAAGCACTGCAAGCCTCAAAAACACAGAATAGTACAATCACCAAAACACTCCAAAAGCTTGAGAGTATTTATGATTACACAAAATATGGCAATCAAACCATCTCCAAGGTATATCTAAAAAAAATTAACTTTTTAGAAAAAGCCAAACTCGACAAGCAAAAAATAAAGCTGTTAAATTATCGCTCTACAAACTCTAAAATATCTAAAGACAGAATAGTAGAAGTATTCCATATTTCTGCAAAAGAAGATACCATACAGGCATTTGACCCCGAACATAACGAAACCAGAATATTTCGTATCAGCCGATTTGAAAGGATAGAGCAGCTCGACGAAGACTGGGAAAACGAAGGCAAGCACCACGTGCTTCATCCCGATATTTTTGGTATAGTTTCAAAAAACACCAAACATGTGCACATAAAAATAGGTTTAGGGGCTCTCAATGCCTTACTGGATAGATACCCTTTAGCAAAGGCATACACCTTGCCTTCGGCCGATGAGCTAGATATACATGAACTGGAGTGCAAAGTAAACGCCAATTATATAGGCTTAACAAACTATCTTTTAGGAAACTACGACCACATCATTGAGATAATAGAACCTCAGGAACTGATAGACTTGCTAAATGAAAAAATAAAAAATATGAGATTTTAATACCTTGGGCAAATATTACCTAAGCTATAAATATACCTTTGACCATAAATATTTGCAATGAGATTTAGATTGACATTACATAACCCTACAGCCACACCAATGGCCTACAACTACAACTACTTGCTGATGGCTTGGGTATATGGTAGGCTTCAACTGGCCGACGAAAGTTACAGCCGGTGGCTACATCAAGAAGGATATAAAGACGAGCAAACGGGCAAAAGCTTTAAATACTACACCTTCTCGCCGTTTTTTTATGAAGGAGGAAAAAACAACTATTCAGCACCAAAAGGCTCAGAATTGATGACTATTCATGCCAAGATTTTATATTTAGACCTCTCTTTTTTTGTGGATGAAGCGGCCGAGAAGTTTATCGTTGGGGTTTTTAGGGATCAAAAATTGGAATTATTCAACGACCGATTCAGAGCAGAGTTTACCATTACACAGATTAGCACTTTGGAATCACCAAAATTTGAGGAAACCATGGAATACAAAGCCACGTCACCAATATGTATCATGGACATGAGCAAAACAAGGAACAAAGAGTTGGCACCCATAGACCCAAAGTTTAAAGAATTGCTAGCACTAAATTTGATTTCAAAACATGAAATTTATACCAACACAAAAGTGGACACTAAAGAGGTTCAATTTGAATTGACAAGCGACCCAAAATACCTAAAGTCAAAACTCTGGACTATAAAAGAAAAAAGCAAAGCAGAATCAACCATTCTGGGCTACCAAAATTTCTCTTTTAAACTCACCGCACCCATAGAAATACAAAAAATTGCCTATTTCGGTGGTTTTGGAAGGTATTGTAGCGAGGGGATGGGGTTTTGTGAGATTTGATTTATAATGATTCTAATCGGTGCTATAATTTTAATTAACTAAATAATTATTGTCTCTCTATTTCAGAGCCTTTTATCTAGATTCTGGAATAAAGATAATATAGATTTTTTAAAGTTAGGAAATTAATGTATTTAGTAATTGTTTCTCTTGAAAAAATAAATATAATTGCATATTATTAATTTATTTAAAGAGATATGATACAGGTCAATAGTCTTATTAATCATCCATTAAACTATGAAAGCTGTAGATTCCCTTGTTTATTGATGGATAAACTATTTTGTGAAATTTGTAATAATAATGCAAAATTTAATAATATTGAATAATTT
>JANOMP010000174.1:0-5479 GCA_031420365.1 Cytophagaceae bacterium | reverse complement strand
AAAGGTATAACTCAGCTACAAAACAGATTTTTTATAATTATGCTTTGCCTTTGATTCCTATATTTAATTTTAAAGTAGATTTTTGAAATAAATAATAAGGGTAAGTTATAGATTATTGGTTGAGAATACTACCAAAAAAAGCCAATAAATTAAATGCAAGTTTTCAAACATTTCATTGTAAACTAAAACAAAAGTTGATGAATACTGTTTTTTTTATTTTCAGAAAATAGTATTTATACAAAAAACGTAAAGAAAAAATTTAAGCTTCTTTTTCTCTTCCTTTATAAGCCCCTGGTTATTTTTGATATTTGAAATTAGCAACAAAATAACTGATACTTTATAATTTCTTTTTAGTAATTTGGACAGTTTCTTAGTTATTTTAAATAAAAACTAATAAAATAGTTGTAAAACTAAAATATTAGTTATATATTTATTTCATCAATTCAAAATAAGTAAAAAGGAAACCTCATTTTTTGATAAAAATAGCAATAAAAGTAGCCAATAAACATAAATAGATAACCAATAAAATAACAGGTAACAGAAAACGGATAACAGATAACGGAGAACAGAGAACAGATAACGGATAACGGATAACTGTGCCTGCCTAAAATAGGTTGACGTAAAAATCAAACTATCTATGAGCAAGAAAGAATTAAAGTCTAAGAAAAGTACTATTTTAAAAACTCGTTCCAGGCGAATTTTTAGTGATGAGTTCAAACGCGAAAAAGTGAAGGAAATAGTCAATTGTCAATATACTATTCGTTCCTTTTGTAAATTGTGGGATGTTAGTGCCGTAGCTGTTTATAAGTGGCTGCGGTTATATTCTCCAGAACATAAAAAAGGAATAACTATGGTGATTCAGAAGGACAGCGAAGCTCAAAAAACTATTGAATTGTTAAATTTGGTTGCTGAACTTGAGCGTAAATTGGGTCAGAAACAAATGCAAATAGACTACCTTGAAAAACTAGTTGAAATTGCTAGCAAAGACTTGGATGTAGATTTAAAAAAAAACATCAAAGTGACACTTTAGAATATTTCAGAATGAATAGGTCAAAACACAAATTCAGCATGGATATGCTATTGCACAATTGTAATATTACCAGGCAAGGTCATCATAAAAACCTGATTAACCAACGAAAGTGGGTTGACTTAGAATACCTGATTGTGGGTCAAATTCTTCAAATAAGAGAGCTACATCCTGGAATGGGGCTTAGAACTATGTACGATATTTTAAAACCTCAAAATTTAGGAAGAGACGCCTTTATTAGTATTGGCCTTAAATATGGCTTTCGTTTAATTATGTATAAAAACCCAATTAGAACCACTTTTTCAAGCCCATACAGCAGATATAAAAATCTTCTGGTTGATATAAGCTTAACTAATATAGATCAACTATGGACTAGCGATATAACCTATTTTAATATCGGAGAAAAAGTTTATTATATCGTTTTAATAATGGATGTATATTCTCGAAAAATAGTTGGCTATTCTGCTGCTGACAACATGCGAGCCGAAAACAACTGTGCCGCTTTACAAATGGCATTTAAGGTTCGAAAACAAGCTATATTTAAGACATTAATTCATCATTCTGACCGAGGAGGACAATACATCAGCGATGATTATGTAAAGATGTTAAATATAGCCCAAATTAGAATTAGCATGTGTAACGAAGTACACGAAAATGCCCACATAGAAAGAGTTAATGGCACTATAAAAAATCAATATCTTAGATATAGAAATATTACTACCTACGATAATCTAAAGTCTCAATTAAAAAAAACCATAGATGCCTATAACAATTCAAAGCCGCATGAGTCATTAGAAAAAAAAACACCCGACACGTTTGAACAATATATCAAAGAACTTTCTGTCGAAAAACGACCTAAATTATCAATTTGGACTTGTAATGAAACAAAAAATATAAACCCAAATCAATGTATAATACAATTTTAACTATATTTATAAAAGTAACTAAATCTGTCAACCTATTTTAGGCAGGCACAGCTATCCGTTGTCGGTTAAAATTATTCAATATAAATACTTGAATATCAATGAGATACAGCATCATGAACGAAAAAAAATCACAACTTGCTTGGGATTACAATTCAAATAATCGTTGATTTGAACCAAAATGTACACATATTATTAAGAAGGTGGCCTCTAGAATACCCCGTGTTGGCAATTATCATCATCATATCCTAAAAAAGGGATTCCTGTATCTTCGCAGGTGGTGTATGTAATGGTTGCGGTGATTTGAACAGTCAGGTTCATCACCAATCTTTGATTTTGCGGCACAGTGCCATTCAAAGTTACTCTAATATCATTATTTATATTGGTCAAATTATCTTTTAACGCCTTTTTCAACTTGCCTATTCCCGCCTGATTTACTAATTCTATCGCATTCCGTAGGGTGATTTTATTTTTATCGACTCCCACAAGATTACCTATTACATTTAGAAAATCAGCAGCACCTGAAGACGTTATTTGTATAACTTTTGAATCATTCAAAAGTATACTTGATCCATCATTCGTGTATAAAATAGCTCCGAGTTTTAACTGATTAGCCGTATTGCTACTACCTAGGGTTGCCCCCATCGAGATTCCTTGTATATCAACTTCGTCAATTCTGGAACCAAAAACATCACTACCATCATTACTAAAAAGATTTACTATTGTCCTTGCATCAACGATTGAAGTGCTGTTAAAATTACCAACTTGATTGATATTGAAAGGGAGATTCACTGTTTTAGTGACCGTTCTTGTTACTCTAATATATTTATGACAGCCGGAAAGGAGTAATGAGCCAATTAATACAAAAAGAATACTTATTTTTTTCATGATTTTAGAAGTTTAAACCAATACCAAGTGCAGCCACCACTGGGCTAATAAAATTGGCTTGGGCATGTATTTTGAAAATGGCTATTTTGATTCCGGCTCCAATACCAAATAGAAGCGGATTTTTATTAGTAAGAGATACGCTAAAATCTAAATTCTCTTCTGGATTTTGATAGTTCAAATTCATTTTACCTTGTTGATATCCAACATGAGCAAAATAGTGAAAATTCTTATGCTGCTGACCAGCGAAAACACCTGCTTTCAGTGCTTTTAAAGTGGAATATTTACCCGTTTTTAATTCTTGATAACCTACCTCACCCGTAAGAGTAAATTTAGAATCTTTTAGGAAGTACCTACCAAAATCATGTCTGACAGAGCCACCCATGATGGATATTTTTCCAAATTCTTCACCAACATTGTAGGCGAAATACCGAACGCTTAATTCCGTGCCAGCTATGTTACCAATTGTAAGTTGTGGTACAGCCAGCATAATTCTATTTAAACCCAATCCTGCAGGAAAAGTATAGGATGTGCCGTTAGTACCTGCCACCCTTGTAGTTTGGGAAGGACCAATTATGGTTGATGCCGTAGCGGTTTGCCCAGGAGTAAAAAGTGGAGGAGTTTGACCTTCAAAAAACCTTAAATTATCAGTCATAATAAAGGAGTTAGTAGTAACAATACCCAAGTACATGTGAAATCCACTATCTATGGATGATTTTTGAGCACTTCCGGTATTGAATGTGGAGGTAAGTACATCGGCTAGAGGTTGTAAAAAGCCTTCGGCATTGACCCCTTTGTAATTACCAATAATGTCATCAATTTTTTGACAAACAGCCGAATGAGAGATAAGAAATGCAAAAATTACCAGTATTTTATGTTTCATAGCGTCATATATATTTTGTAAAATTATCTCCACAAAAAATTCTTTTCAATACCCTGCGGAGGATATTTTTTTTGTAAATCATTTACCAATTTATGAATGCGGCCTACTTTCTCTTTTTTGATATTCCTGAATATGAATCTTTGAGAGCCGCAGGAAATAAAAAATAATCGCATTATTGACCATCTTTATGATGGGAAATCGTGTAGAAATTTCCGAGAACACTTCGATTAAAATGAGTATGGATAAGGCAAAATCTCAAGCCTAATTGCTAACCATCTATCAATCTAAAGTTGTTATAAATATTAAAATTTACATGTGGTGTGGCTTCCAGAACTAAAGCGAATCAGAAATATTATTGTTTCTGACCCTAGCACTTCCAAAGCTAAAAAAACGTAGAAATTAGTATTACTAAAAATAAACCACCTAAAAGAAAAATTATCTTTCCAAATGTAAATTAAATGTAATGTATTAAATATTACAAAACAAGAATTATTTCATTTATTTTTCAATATAGCCAACTAATATTCAATGATTTGGCTTCTAAATTCCATGGCTTTCTGATACCAAAAATTACTAATTACCCTTTTCTTATCCACTTCTTGGTCTCCTTTGTATTTAATAATGTCAAAAAGAAAATCATGAATCTTTTTATAACTATTCCATTTCTCTTTGACTTTACAATAAAAACCTAGACTAATCAAGTTGTTGCTAATATCAGAATATCAATGGGGTACGGCATCCTGACGAAAGAAAAGACGGTTGTCCGTTATCTGTTATCCGTTGTCCGTTATTAGTCATCCTTTTTCCGGTATCGGTTATAGGTTATTCGATGCAAATATCAGAATATTATCAATTCATTCCAATTACACCACTCCAATTAGCTATTGAAAAATTACTTGCTTTCTCCTTAAGAAATGCCAACACTATCCAATATCAACCTGGTAAAGGGGCTCCAACAGCTATTTTACAGTCGTGACCCGGCTGACCGTGAACTGGATTCACCTTTGCATTCGGATTTAGATTTGGGGTAAAATTTGGAACTGGAGCCAGTGCAGGAGCCGTTTCAACCGTTTTAGGACTTGGGAGTGCAACTTTAACTGGTGCGGCAGCGGCCACCGTAGCTTTACTCTTTAATGGAGCACCTACCGCTACAGAACAATCATGTCCGGGTTGTCCATGAGCCGGATTAATACCTTTAGCTACGTTCGTACTTATTGGAGCAATCGGGGTGGCAACTGCCTGTTTAACTGGCTCTGAAGCTTGTTGACTTACTGCCCGAACCGCAGCTTGTGTATTAAAGACAGGCGAAGAAGATGGAGAAACTACAGGTGAGCTTAAAGAACTTGCTGATTGGCTATTTGAAGCTGGTTCAGTAGGTAAAGGAGGCAAAACCTCGCTGCTAAGGGCAGGGGTAGTTTCTATATTTTCAATTACAGTTACAGTCTCTGAATCGCTTTGGTTATTACAAGCCAGAAGACCAAAAATCATAAAACCAGCTACTAAAAAATTACTTTTAGGAATTTTCATATTATTTTTATTTTTCGTAAGTAATAAAAATACAATAATAAAGCCAATTATTGAATTAATTGAAAAATGGGTAGTAAAATCCGTTATCTGTTATCCGTTATCTGTTATCCGTTATCTGTTATCCGTTATCTGTTATCCGTTATCTGTTATCCGTTATCTGTTATCCGTTATCTGTTATCCGTTATCTGTTATCTGTTTGTGCCTGCCTAAAATAGGTTGACGTAAAAATCAAAC
>JANOMP010000173.1:0-1948 GCA_031420365.1 Cytophagaceae bacterium | reverse complement strand
AGAAGAATATTGAAAAAATACAATACAATTTATTCGAAAATTGGGAGGGGGTAGTTTTGATAAGGTGAATTCAAACCCTATTTCATCTAAATCAGACATAATTTTACTTGAATTTAATTATTAACCGTTTGACAGTAATTAAAAATATATTTAATTGTTTTGCAAAACCATAGTTAATTAAGTACTTACAGCAAACACTTGAAAAGCTAAATCCTCTAGTTTAATCATACTCGGAATCATTTTACCGTTAAAAAATAAAGTGGGTGTAGCCTGAACTTCAGCTGAATCAGTCCAATTTAAATGTTGAGCCTGAATTTTGTTGTTTTCATTACCACTTGCAAATTCTAAATAACTGGTATTCCATTTTTCGAATTTTTTGTCATTCCTGTTGAACCAATTGTGCAAAGCTCCAAATCTCATGTTTTCAGGCAAAGAAAATAATTTTCTTACAAAACAACCTCCCGAATCTTTTTCGTGGGTAGTGGAGATAAAAACAATTTCTACTTTGAGATTCTCATTTTTTTTCAAAACTTTTTCAACTCGGGCATGCATTTGTGCACAAGGACTGCAAAGTGGGTTACTTACCATGGTTATTTTATGTTCTGCATTTATGTTGCCAATAGTAATAACAGGCATGTCCGTAGGTATTTCTGGCATTTGTTTTTGCCCTGCCATTAACGCTTCAAATATCAGAGGATTGTTTTTAAGTTTGGTCAATTCCCTTTTTAGGCTTTTACTTTGGTTGGCTTTTATGCTTGTGGTTTTGTAAAGTAATAAAAACCCTGTAGAAAGAAGGAAACCTATAGTAAAGTGTAAAAGACATTTGATATTAAAAGAAGTATCAAAAATAGAATAAGCATAGAGCGATAAGGTTGCTTCCAAAGCAAATACAGTAACCACACCCAGACAAAACCTACACCACATTTTGGCTATTATGGCTTGATAATACATTGAATAGCTTGAAAATACTATCGCAATAGAACTAAAAACCAATTGAATAGTCCAATAGTTGCTTAATGAACGGGAGTCAATTAAAGAGAATAATAATCCCAAAAAAGACCCAAAGAAATAAATAAAACCGGCATCAGACCAAGAAAACCAAGGCGTTATTTTTGCAGCAGGGCTGTCTAATATGCTTTGGCAGGATATTTTGGAACCGGCATTGCAGAGTTTATTTACGAGGCTGTTGGCGTTGTCAATACTTTTTACAAATAATAGGGTGCTAATCACCATTCCTATTACCTTTAAACCCAATAATATGTAAGTGTTAATGTCTGCAAAGGGAGCTTGGAGTATAAAATACAAAAAGATAAACACAATAATAGAAACTGCTATTGGAATTCTGATATTACTAAGAATTTCATTTCGTCTTTTTGAAGTGTAGTTTTTCTCACCAGACTTTTCATCAATTTCGGCCAGTAGTACCACGCCCGACCAAGTTTTTGTGAATTCTTCTAATTTGTCCTTTACCCAACCATTTTGTGTATCAAACCATTCAATAGTGTTAACAGTAAGATTTTTTACTACCGAAAATGTGCCACCATGAATCTGAGAGAAAGCTATAAAAGGCGTAGGGAGTGTAATCAAGTCTTCTTGATTTATTCTAATGACGGCATTTTCAATATTGAAATGATTAAGAGCATCAACATACGCCAACAAAGAACCTTCATCAGGATGGGTTTCTAAATACTCCAAAACACTGCTTTCTGTCACAGGCACTATGAGCTGTTTTAGGAATTTAGAGAAGGTATCTAGAAAATTATTTTTCAATTGTTCACTGATAATTTGATGATTCAAATGTGAATATTGGAAAATTATTCTCCAAATTTTAGGCTGATAAAAATTATCAGTTTCGCTGATAAATTATCAGTATTTTATCAGTTTTAAAATTCTAATGCTTTTCTAATACTCATAAGTGTCTATTAATCATGTATTTAGTCCACACCCC
>JANOMP010000172.1:0-7855 GCA_031420365.1 Cytophagaceae bacterium | reverse complement strand
ATAAAAAGCCGATGAAGTTCATCGGCTTTTTTTGTAAAATTAAATGGAATTTCAAGAGTTAAGAGCACAGTATCCATCCGAGTAAGTACAACCACAATTAAAGGGTTAAAAGTAAAGGCAAGGATTGATGAAAACACATACAACAAAGGCCTTAAAATATCAGATGAAGAAATGGCAAAGCTAAATATTAAAAGAAGTGAGTTTAGTGGCGAATGGAATTACGTAATTTCGCCTAAATTGTGAAAGTTACTTATTGACAACTCCTTAGTGGCTAGAGTCAATGGTTTTCAGGGACTCTAGCTTAATATTTATTCTAAAGAAATGCTAGATATTTTCTAAAAGCATTTGCGTTTAATAACTGTTCTTATTCTCTCCAATCAAACAATGTGCTTAAGGCATCTACATCAAAAACTGGGATATTTAATTCTTTTTTTACTTTCATTCTTTCGCCATAGGCATTGTCAATGAATATCACTTTTTCAGTTTCTTTGATATACAAATACTTTTCGTCTTCCATATTTAAATGAATAATTTCTGAAAATATACCTTTATGTATAGCCAAGTTTTCTAAGGTCTCATTTAAATCAAATTTATGTTTTGTTATTAAATGTATGGAGCGGCCCTTGGTTTTTTGATGATATAAAAATTGTATAACATTTGCATTTACTTTCCCATTTTTGGTTATGGTATCGTCAAAATCTATGTAAATGGTTGAATACTCTAAATCAATAGAATATCTACTTTGTAATGACCTATCACCCTCAATAGTATACTCGTTTGACATTATTTGCACATCATAGTCTAAATAATCATATACCATTAAAAGAGGGAAATTGACACCTAGCCCTCTAAAAACATTCATGTTTCCTGCTATTTTTATCGATGCTTCTAGCAATTTAAATTTGCCTTCATCATTCTTTTTAAGTTGAAAATACCAGGAGCCTCTAATTCCGATTTTTTCAGAAACTATTTTAGCTATTTCATTTATCTCATCTGTTAGCGTTACTGAATGGCTATTTACACAAACACCATCAAAAACCCTTTTTCGAATTCTAGGGCCAACAAATTTTACAAATCCTTTTCTATCTGTAAAACAATCGATTGTGAATTCCTCGCCGGGCAAATATTCCATTAAAACATAGTTTTCAATATCAGGCAAGTTTGATAATTGACTCATTTGCTGCACAACAAAAGCCCCTTTACTGCCTTGTCCTTCGTCTAATTTAGCATAAATAGGGAAGGATATTATTTCAGAAAGCGATGCATATATTGTTGGACAAAAATCAAAGTCTTTAAACAGCGTATAGATTTTCTTTTTGCTACGACAAATTTCAGCTTGAGCTAATCCAGCCACCGCTATTTTAGTATTTATTTTATGAGCATTTTTAGCCATAAATACCAAAATAGTGTCATGCGTGGGCATTATAAGATCTATCTGTTCTTTTTCAATTAAATTATTAAGAGCTTCAATAAAATTATCATCGTTAATTAATGGAAAATTACCATAATAGTTTTCATAAACCATCCTTCCATGGTCTTCTTTTCCTGAAGCCCCAATGACCCGAATGTTCATTACATCTTTTAAAGCCAAATGTATTTCTAAACCACTTTCGGCACCACATGGATACACTAAAACATTCGTTTTTTTATTCATATATTTTCAACAACAACTAGTTTTTCTGTAAATCAAAATCGCCGAGCCAAGCTTTAATAGTTGAAATGTCGTTAAACATCATTACATCTAAAATAGAAAGCCAAGGCACAAATTCGTTTTTATATTGTGGATAATGTATATTTTTTGATTTCAAAAAGCTTAATTCTATTTTTTTCTTTTCAAAAGAGGCAGAATCATAAAGTAAAAGCCCCCCAATCGGATTTATATAATGGCTAGCTTGTAAGTTTTCACAAATAGCTAATACTTTATTTTGAGCTTTAAGTTCATGATCAATAGCTAAATTAGATGATAAAACTATTTTAGATTTAATTTCCAAAATGGCATTAACTTTTAATAAGGAATGGTAAACAAAATCAAAAAGATTTAAAGATTTAAAATTAAAAATTTCTTCAATAAAAGGAAAAGTAGTAAAAAAGAAAGGAGCCTTTTTGTAATTTTCTTTGATGATTCTAAGCGTTTTTAATTTTTCTTGTTCCCAAGTTTCACTTAGTACTCTTTGGTTTACATTCAGATAATCGGAATCCTTTTTTAGTGTCAATGTGAAATATTCATCTTTGCTATTTACTAAAATCCTATTTCTATGAAACCAGCCTTTCTTGGAGAATTGGATATTGTCATATACTACAAAAATATCTACAGCTTTAATTAACTGGAAATAACCTATATAGGGTAAAAAATAGGGTTGCATAATGGCAACTTTCATCCTTATTTCAATTTTAATATAAGATAAGAATCTGATACAAAATAACCTTTACATTTTGTCTCTTTCTTTTGCCTTTTTTCTTCGTTAAAAAATATTTGAATAGCTACAATATTTAAAGATTTTTTGCCTTGAAAAATAACAAAATAAATTCGTCAATTCTGTAAACCTTTTTTCTTAACAGATCCTAAGATTGCAAATCTATAAATGGCTTTTACAAAATAAAAATAAAAGCAAAAGGTGACAGATTTGATATAAATCAAAGCTCTCACCTTTTGCTTTTAAAAAATCTATTAAAATGAAGAAACTTTTTGTCTCAATTCTTCCAAAATAATTTCTTTCATCAATAACTTACGCTTTTGTGTTTTTAAATTAGATTGCATCATTTGCTCCATTTCTTGACTTTGATTTTGGGTATCATAGCTTAAAACAAGGTCATCCAAATCTGTCCTTGCCCTTTTTACTATATTTTCCATTTCTCTATATTTGGACAAATCTTTTTGCCTTTCGCTTAAAAAGCTAAAGGTTGGGTATTTTCTAGCAATTACTTTATGTAAATAACTTAACTCAAAAATCTTATCACATGCCGCCCTAAATCGCTCTGCCACATTTCTATCCGCCATTGCTGGTGGAATCCTAATGGTTTTCCATTCATTCAATAGATATTTTGCACGATTTGTGGCCGCAAACATATCTTCAGATTCTGAAAGCCTTTCTACTTCAGTTACCATTTTTATTTGGGCTTCTACTCTTGGATCAACTCGTCTTTTAGGAGTAATTCCTTTAGCCCTACAATATCTTTCATAGAAATAAGTGGTGTTCTTTTTGAAATTTCTATAAAGTGCTTTTAAAACTTTTGGTGGTATGTCTCCTACAATCTTCCATTCCGTTTGAAGATTTTTCAATTCTAAAAATGCTTCATCCCAATCGGTTCTTCTTACCAAATCTTCCGCTTTATCAATTAAAGAATTATAATGAAAGATTCTTTCGTCAATAATGCGATTTTGTTCCTCATAAAAAGTTTTACGAGCTTGATAAAACGTATCAAGAATTTCTTTAAATTCTTCTTCTATTTTATCATTTGTAGCTTTTTCTACGGGGCCAGTTCTAATCCAACGGGTTCTTATGTCTTGTAATAAATCACCGCCATTAGCCCAATCATCGCTTTCTTTAAATGGTTTGGCTTCTTCAAGTAGAACCAACTTAATTTCTAAATTGGAAGTCTGATTTACAACAATTAGATGAGAAAGGATTCCTTCGAGTTCATCTAATTTGTTTAACAGAGGTAAAAAATTACCAATGCCATCAAAGCTAAGGAGCCTTTTTCGAAGTTGAATTAGTTTTGTGAGGTAAGATCCTTTGTTTTGGGCATCTTCTATTTCTGATTCAAGTTGATCAACTTTAGATACAGCTATGTCGTACCTATTAATGAAGTATTGAAAAGCCTCCTCTTCAGTCCTTTTTACTTCGCCTATTTGTCTGTCAGGCATATCTAAATACCCTTTTATAAATACCTTACTATCAAGAATGTAAGCGTATTCGTTTTCTATTGTAACGCCTTTCATATATTTAAGGAGTGGCTACTTATTGTAAATTGATAAATGGTTATAAAATGTAAAAATCGTTGATTTTTTGCGAATTACAAAGTATGAGTGCGATATTTGTTTAAATTTTATATTTAAAGGCAAAAAATACTAAATTTTTATATCATGAGCGAGCAAATTATCTTTTCGATGGCGGGTGTTAGTAAAGTTATTCCTCCAAATCGGCAGATATTGAAAAATATTTATTTATCTTTTTTTTATGGGGCCAAAATCGGTGTTTTAGGGTTAAATGGTTCGGGTAAATCAACTTTATTGAGGGTAATCGCAGGCATTGACAAAAGCATAAATGGGGAAGTGGTTTTTTCTTCTGGGTATTCCGTTGGAATGTTGGAGCAAGAGCCAAAACTTGATCCTGATAAAACAGTAAAAGAGGTAGTGGAAGAAGGGGTTCAGGAAATAGTAAATCTCTTAAAAGAATTTGATGAAATAAATGAAGCATTTGGCGACCCAGATGCAGATTTTGATAAATTAATGGAACGCCAAGGTAACGTGCAAGAGAAGTTAGATGACTTTGATGCTTGGGAGCTTGATAGCCGACTTGAAAGAGCAATGGATGCTTTACGTTGTCCCCCATCAGATGCAAAGATTGGGACTCTTTCTGGTGGCGAAAAACGAAGAGTGGCATTGACAAGACTTTTATTGCAAGAACCAGATGTGCTCCTTTTAGATGAACCAACTAACCACTTGGACGCTGAATCGGTTTTATGGCTAGAACAACACCTAACTCAATATAAAGGAACAGTGATTGCAGTTACCCATGATAGGTATTTCCTTGATAATGTAGCAGGATGGATATTGGAGCTAGATAGAGGGGAGGGTATTCCTTGGAAAGGAAATTATTCTTCTTGGCTTGAACAAAAACAAAATAGGTTAGCTCAGGAAGAGAAAAGTCAATCGAAAAGGCAAAAATCGCTTGAACGAGAATTAGAATGGGTAAGAATGAGTCCGAAAGGAAGAATGGCAAAATCCAAAGCTCGTTTAAATGCCTATGATAATTTATTGAACCAAGATGAAAAAGAACGTGATGAAAAATTAGAACTCTACATACCTCCAGGACCGAGACTAGGTAATAAAGTAATTGAAGCATCTAATATTAAAATGGGTTTTGGAGATGTTTTATTATATGATAATCTAAATTTTACACTCCCGCCTGCAGGAATTGTAGGTATTATTGGACCTAATGGGGCTGGTAAAACCACTTTGTTTAAATTAATTACCGGGCAACTTAAGCCTTTAGAAGGTACATTCGATGTTGGAGAAACTGTTCAATTAGCTTATGTAGATCAAGAACATGACAATCTGGATGCTACTAAAACTGTTTACGAGTTAATTTCTGGGGGTAATGAATGGATAACCTTAGGCAATAAGCAAATGAATTCCAGAGCCTATGTAAGCAAATTTAATTTTGGAGGAGGAGATCAGGAGAAAAAAATTGGGATATTGTCGGGTGGAGAACGAAATAGAGTACATTTGGCAATGATGCTAAAAGAAGGTGGTAATCTTTTATTGTTAGATGAACCCACCAATGACCTGGACGTGAACACCTTAAGAGCATTAGAAGAAGGACTTGAAAATTTTGCTGGTTGTGCAGTTGTTATTTCTCACGACCGTTGGTTTTTAGATAGAGTTGCTACTCATATTTTGGCTTTTGAAGGAGATTCAAAAGTAGTTTGGTTTGAAGGAAACTTCACTGAATATGAAGAAAATAGAAGGAAGAGATTAGGAAATGACCTTACTCCGAAAAGAATAAAATATAGAAAATTACAATAAATATGCACTATTGTTGGTTAAATGGCACTATTTCAGAAGCTCAAAATACTAAGCTTCACATCAATGATTTAGGATTAATGAGAGGATACGGTCTTTTCGACTATTTTCGTACATATAATCTAAAACCTTTTCAATGGGATTGGTATTGGGAACGATATGAACGTTCCGCAAAATTATTGAAAATTCAAAATCCTATTACTAAAGAAGAAGCCTATAAAGTAGTCTCAATTTTAATAGAAAAGCAAGGAAACCAAGATTGTGCTTTTCGTTTTGTTTTAACAGGTGGCTATACTTTAGACTCTGTGAGTTCAGCTATGCCGAATCTAATGATTATCTCTGAAGAATTGCATCATTCAACTCAGGAGGAATATGAAAATGGGATAAAAGTAATTTCTTATGAATTTGTTAGAGATTTACCCGCAATAAAAAGTATTGATTATAAACATTACATGATATTGCAAAGTGAAATAAAAGAGCAAAATGCCTCTGATGTGTTGTTTTATAAGAACGGCGAAATAAGTGAACTAAGTAGAAGCAATGTTTTTATAATTAATGGAAACAAGTTAATCACCCCTAATAAGAATATTCTACATGGAATTACGCGTAGAACAGTATTAGAATTAGCTAAAAAAGATTTTCAAATCGAAGAAAGATCCGTTTTTTTTCAAGAAATGTTAGACGCTCAGGAAGTATTTACTACTAGCACCACAAAACGTGTTTTGCCAATTTCAAGAATTGATGATCACGTAATTGGCAATGGAAAAATAGGCATAAAAACCCAATTTTTATTAGATAAAATAAATGAAATGGTAAAAAATTGGGTTTAACATCCTATTCTTTTACTAAACTATTAAAATCTGGATTTTGAAAATTTGTTGTGAGGGTGCTTGTCACTAGTATTATTTCCTTAAATATTCTCTAACTTTTTTCTGTATTTCAGACTTCACATTTTCCCAAGTTTGGCCTTTTAGGCTTATGGGGTCTTCACTTTCATCAGCATCTGAAAAGTAGGTAAGTGCCTGTGGGACAGAAATTAAGATATTTTGTTGACTGTATTTAGTCGTATGAAATTTTATAAAATTTTCTACAGAGTAATATTTTAACAACTCAGCAATATCCCAGAAGTCTTTCTTTTTTCCTCTACCTAATATGGCCTGAACTTTCATCGCAATTATGTCTTCTTTGGAAAACATTCTAATATTTTGAATGACTGAAGGTGGATTCAACATTTCAAAAGGATGTCTTACCAAATCAATTTTTACATCTTTAATGAAACAAAAAATACCAAACTGAGGTGGTTTTTGCTCCAATAAAAAATCACTTTTAAATTTTTTTGTCAGTGCCTCAACTATAATAGTATTTTCAAATTTCGAATTGGAAAACAAATCTAAATCTTCCGATATTCTATGCCCATATAATAAAGAAAGTGCTGTACCCCCAACCAAAGAAAATTCCTTTAATTCAGGCATAGAGAGCAAATCTTTTAGTAAGGAAAAAGTGTCGGATTCGACTGTCTCAAGGTGTAGCATCTAAAATCAGTTAAGGGTCTATCTATAGCGGCTGCGGCCAAATACATTCTGGTTTCTGGCAAAAATTTGGCATTAAGCAAAGCTTCAGTAATTTTCCCAACACCATAATATTTGAAGCAATTTCTGATATCAGGTACATCGCCTCTTTCAAAAACACGCTCAATCACGAAATTGGCTTTTTTATCGTAATCGATATTCTCGAAAACCACATCCCAGAAAATGCGTTTGTTGAAAATTGGTTTTTCCATAAAACAAATTTAGGATTTTTTGGGAGAAAATGAAAATTAAATTCCAGGGAATTCGCATTTAAATATTTAATATTTTCTCACGATAACTATCATCAATAGAAGCTTTTAGCCTTTTTATGTTTTTAGATTTCTTTTTTGTTTTTTCTGCGTCTAGCAAACCCAAGGCAAGTTTAAGCACCATATTAAAGTTTTCGGTTGAATTGCCTTTTCTTTTTAATTGCAAATCCTCTTTAAATATTACGTCAAGATTCCAATGTAAATTATTTTCAATAGACCAATGGCTTCTGATATCTTGTGCCATTTGCTTTGAATTGGCCACTTCAGAACTG
>JANOMP010000171.1:0-1691 GCA_031420365.1 Cytophagaceae bacterium | reverse complement strand
AATTATTAGTACCGAGGAAAGAGAGGAATATTTTGCGTGGCATGGGGTTAGATATTTATTGTTATTTCAGCTTTAGAATTTCCAAAATTTCATTTATTGGATTTAGCTTTATTTTAATGTTTTCAATTTCAATTTCTTTGTTATTTTCATCAGTATTAAATGTTAAATATGGCTTTCGATTAATACTTGAATCTTTTATTTTAACTTTTATCGACTGTGATAAATTACCTTGGCTCAAATCTTCAGAATAAAACAAATAAACAGGTATAAACTTTGCATAAGCACCAGCTGAAGCTAATAAATTATAGTTTCTTGCATCTTCATCTTTTTTTGTAAAGTCGTCGGTTTTCGCATCTAAAACAATCAAAGTTCCCTGATTAGTAACCAAAACAACATCATATTCGGCATTATCATTCCCTCTTTTTATTTTCAAATTAGACAATGCTGTGATTATAATATGATTATTTGAATTCAATATTGTTTGTATTCTTTGTATCAATATTTTCTCGAAATATATCCCAAAAGTACTTCCTAATGCATTGCCAAGTGTTTTAGTATTACAAATAGGATTTCGAATTTTAAAAAGCTGAATTAGCTCATCTTCATCCAATTCAAATTCATTGCCAAATATGGAAGTAGGTATTAGAATTTGTTCTTTGATTGTTTTTAAAATACAATTATAAAACTGGTCATCATACTGCCTTTTATTTATGGAAACTGAGTTGTCATCTTTTTTAATTGAGGTAATTGAGGATTCTATTTTATCTTTTAATGCTTTAACTTTATCATGCCCAAACATTGCCTTAATTTCAGTCAAAGTAAAAGCTTGGTCTTTAACGTTCTCAGTCGTTTTGAAACTTTGAGATATAAAAGTTCTAAAATCTTGATATTTTGTATAATCTTTTACTTCTTCAATATTTTGAGAATGATTGCCATAAAAACTTTCACCATCATCAGTTACTTCAAAACCAAATATTTCAAATATTTCAATTGCATTTAATTTAGATTGAATATTTACCTCTGTTGTTTTTAGTCTCCCATTTTCAAACCTAAAAGTGAAAATTTTCTTTGTCGTTTGGTCAATGTAGCAAGCACTATCATTAGAAAAATTAGCACTACGAGCCGCAAAACAATCCCATAAGGCAATACTATGCATCTTTTGCCCTCCGCCAAGATTAAAATTTACATTTGGGTAAATTTCTAGGCGTTGTATTAGTTGGCTAACAATTTTCGCCAAATTAGTATTGTCATCTTCTGCTAAAAACAAGGGCTCCAAAACATTTATTTTCCTTTTTTTTAACACATCAGAAGAACCATTCGACCAGTTTTGTTTTGTGGCAAAATCTGTTTCAACAAACAAAAAACTATTTACCATTAGTTGTACTGCTGGTAAAACATTTACAATGTTCTGTGCGGTAGAGATCCCTACCATTAAGGTTTTAGCCATTATTATTCTTAAAAATTAAATACTACTAAATTCCAATGTTTCAATCCCTAGGTTTTTGGCTTTCTGCAATAGTCTAGCATCTAAAGACACAAAAGGGTGGTCGGTTTTAAGTGCCAATGCTAAAAAAAGACAATCATAGATAGGGTGATTTAGCTTGAACGAGATATCAATAGCTTTTTCTAATAGATCATCGTCAGGTTTAAAATCTGAAATATAGGTTAGTCCATTACTGAAATACTGTTTT
>JANOMP010000170.1:0-2884 GCA_031420365.1 Cytophagaceae bacterium | reverse complement strand
TTTTATACGGACGTTTTTGCGATTAATGGAACAATCAGTGATTTGTTTTCTAAAAGGTTTTATTTAATAATATTTCTCCACTCTAAATCCTGTAATGCCAAATTTATGAATTTTCACTGAAATAAGTTAAACGATTGAATTCTCTAAAAAGCACTCTGGGTAGTCTATAGGAAATCTTTTAGTTCTTTTTATTGCAAATTAGGATAATGAAAAATCAAACTGGGATAGAACATAAGAGCCTAAAAACTCTAACTGAAACACCTTTAAACATAATTTTATCTCTTCACAATTAGGAATTTTAGGATTATAATTCATTGGATAGGTGTACTTTTCTGCCTATCAGTTTTATTCCTAAAAAGTCTCCAGAAACAAATCCCAAAATTTTTCTCTTTGTTATTCTCATCAAAAGTATCGTTTTCATAATAAGCGGATGGGGGTTCTAAAAGTAATGCTACACCTTTGCGTTCAAATATATTATAATGGTAGCCGATTGGGAAACAAATTTTTTGAAGGTATATTTTACTAAGCCTTTAGCGGGATTGCAAAAGTAAAATTGATTTAGTATAATTTTTTGTTTAGAAAGAAATAATTATATTATTTACTATTAAAAAATATTTTTTTAAATTGCTATAAAACATGATATTTATAAATTTGATTAATATTATTGCTTAATACAATAAGCAATAATATTTTTATTATGCTTTTTGTATTAAGCAATAATGTGTACTTTTGTATAAAAAAATTCTTAAATGGAAAAAATTTATTTCGAACATTCCCGACTTCTAAACAGCTTGAAGGCTGAGTTTAGACGAGACTTCATGGATGACATAGCATGGGAAGAAAGGATGTTAGCCATTAAAGGTGCAAGAGGGGTAGGTAAAACTACTTTGATTCTTCAGCATGTAAAAGAAACATTTGGTTTATCTAATTCAGCACTTTATGTGAGTATGGATAACCTGCAAGTGGCAAATAAAAGTATTTGGGAAATAGCCGAATATCACCACAATCATGGTGGAACGCATCTTTTTATTGATGAAATTCATAAATATTATAATTGGAGTATGGAGTTGAAAAATATTTACGATAGTTTGCCCAATCTTTTTGTTGTGTTTTCTTCCTCCTCTATTTTGCAAGTGTATAAGGGATATGCCGATTTAAGCAGACGGGTGGTTTCTTATCACTTACTAGGGTTGTCTCTTCGAGAATTTATACAAATTGAAACCAAGACGCGATTACCAATAATACATTTAAATGAGATTCTGGATAACCATGTGGAGGCCTGTGCTGATATTTTAAAATCCGTTAAGCCTTTGGCTTATTTTAAAAACTATTTAGAATATGGCTATTACCCTTATTATTTGCAAAGCAAGAAGACCTACTATCAAAAATTAAATACGGTCTTAAATGTGATATTAGAGGTCGATTTGCCTTATATTTTGGAAATAAACATTCATAATGTGGGTAAAATTAAGCGATTGCTGAAAGTGATTGCCAACTCAGTGCCTTTTCAACCAAATATAAGTAAATTGGCAGAAAGCATTGAATTAAATAGGAATACGTTGACTCAGTATTTGTATTATTTAGAACAGTCGGAGTTGATTAATTTGCTTACGTCTCCAACAAAATCTTATGGTCATTTGACCAAGCCAGAGAAGATTTTTCTTCAAAATCCAAATTTAGGGTTTGCCTTTGGTTCTGATTCAACTAATGTGGGAACTCTTCGAGAACTATTTTTTTTGAATCAACTTAAAGCAAAAGAGCAAGTTAATTTTTCCAAAGTTGGTGATTTTATTGTTAATGAGAAATTTATATTTGAAGTGGGAGGGCCAAAAAAGACTTTTTCGCATATTGCAGAAGTTGAGAATTCTTATTTAGCATTAGACGAAATTGAATTTGGTTTTAAATCTAAAATACCGCTCTGGGTATTTGGATTTTTGTATTAAAGTCTCTACCCAAACAAAGCCACAAAGTTTTTTCTTTTGTTTTTTTTATGGTATAGTTTTCATAAAAAGCAGAGGTAGTTCTAAAGGTAAAGTAACACCAATGCATTTGCCATCTTTTCGAGAAGTTGCCCACTGCCATTCTAATTCTTTAAAAGAATATTTGAATAAGACATTGGTAAGATTGAATGTGTAAATTTGTTTTTTGATTATTTTGTAAATTATCTATTCTTTCGAAAATCATCCAATTGCTTCTATAATTCAAAATCCTGACCTTATTGGTCTTACCTCATCAAACTTGCTTTTAAGATTAATACGAGATGAATTGGAAATTAATGATTACCAAGAAAGTGTAATTGAAACAAAATTTGTGGTAAATTAATTTTTAAGAAAGTAATTATAGTTTGATTATAAGTAGTTTGGTTATTTAGCATGTTAAAATTTATGACTTTTCACTGAAGTAAGTCAAACCATTGGGTGGCCGAAAAAGTACACCCAGTAGTCTCTAAGAATGCTTTTACCCCTTTTTATGAAAATTAGGATTGCGCAAAATCAAATTGGGATGGAACATAATAGCCTAAAAACACTTGCTTATAACCTGTTATTTCTGTGATTGCCGAGTTTTCTTTTATCCATTTCGAAGTGGCCAACTCCGAGCCTGAATATACGGCTCTGCTAATTATTTGTGTTTGGGCTAGTTGTAACTCAGACTCTGTAAATCCATTATCTGTCAGTACTTTATCAAGATCCAGCTGTTGCCATGTGTTGTCGCATATCCATTCAGCAGCCCCTATCTATCTGACATTGTTGTGACTTATGGTGTCCACATCAATCATACGACTATCTTTGTTGTATAATGTTAGGTCTAAACGTTGTTGTTTTACAATTCTACTCCAAAATTCATTAACCCATTTTAATACGGTCGAATCTGTCTCAGCAAAAAT
>JANOMP010000169.1:0-15394 GCA_031420365.1 Cytophagaceae bacterium | reverse complement strand
AATTATTATTCCAAAAGAATGTTCCTGATTCGATTAATTTATTATTCAATCATTTATACTTCCCCTACTTTTGTAGGTAGGGTATTTTTTTGCTAAGTTTATAATAATAGCTACTTTAGTAACAAAACCGTTAGTCACAATTAGTGCTAATGTTAGAAGGCATCGTTGCCACAAAGCTTCAAAGAAAGCCTCGATTTTCTTTAAAAAAAAAGTAAAAAAACTATGGTTTATAGGAGTAAATTTCGAATTTTTACATATCAAAAAGACAGTAGAAATATCACCCCAATTACTCAATATAGAGGTTTTTGACCCTAAAAAAGCAAAGCTAATCGCACAAGAGAAAGGCATAGAAAAGGCTATTGAATATTTTCTGGATATAATACAACAAGCTAAGATTTTAAGCCTACAAAAGGATCAAGTTATAGCAACAAAAGACTTAGTTATTTCTGAAAAAGACTTAGTTATTTCTGAAAAAGAAGCCTTGATTGCTAAATTTGAGCGAATGCTCTTCGGGCAAAAAGCCGAAAAGTATATTCACCATCCAGCAGAGCAGCTAAGGATTGATTTTGGTGGAGAAATGACATCTGAATATATTAAGGCGATTGAAGAAATCATCAATAAAAAACGACTTGAAGCCAAGAAAAAAGAAAATGTAGGTCCGAAATCATCAAAACGTATTGCTTTACCCACTCATTTAGAAGTTGTTGAAACCCTTATACAGCCAGAAGGCGATCTTTCTGAAATGGTATTTGCAAAAAACGAAAGCTCTGACTTTTTAGAATACCAATCCGCAAAATATTTTATCCATCGCATTATTCGCCCCATATATGCCCCCAAAACAAAGGAAGGAAGTTTTGCTGTAGCTGTTGTACCAGACTCTGTTTTTAAAAAATCAAAAGTGGGCGTGGGTATGGTCGCACACTTGTTATACAGTAAGTTTGTCATGCACTTACCTATCTACAGGCTACTCAAAGAGATGATTCGTCAAAAAATACCGACCAATTCATCTACAATTTATAATTGGACAAAGTTAGGCATCAATCGGCTCAAAATACTTTACGAATATCAATTAAGAAAAATCATTAACCACAAATACCTTCAAGTAGATGAAACCACCTTGAAAGTAATAGAGTCAGATAAGAAGGGAGCTTGCCATTTAGGTTATTTTTGGGTCTTCCACGACCCAATCACAGGCAGCACTCTATTCAAATATGAACAAGGCAGAGGGGAATATCCAGAAGCACTCTTACGAAACTTCAGTGGATATTTACAAACAGACGGCTACGTAGGATATGTAAACCTAGCTAGATCTGAAAAAATTACGCATCTGGCCTGCTGGGCACACGCTCTTCGTAAGTTTGAAGAAGCCCTGTTAAACCATAAAGCTAAAGCAGAAATAGCTCTGAAGTTGATACAGGAACTCTACTACATAGAACGCCAGGCCAAAGAAGCCGAATTTGATGCAAATCAAATAAAAGCCTTGAGAATACAAAAAGCATTGCCAGTATATAACCTTATAGGAAAATGGATAAGTCAAAACCTCAACGAAACATTACCCAAAAGCCCAATAGGTAAAGCCATCAGATATGCTTTTGACAGATGGGATGAACTAGGTAACTATTTATTGGACGGAAACTTAAAAATTGATAATAATTTAGTAGAAAATGCCATAAGACCAGTAGCAATCGGACGCAAAAATTATTTATTCGCAGGTACTCACGAATCCGCTCAGCGAAATGCCATCATGTACACCTTTATGAGTGATTGCAAAAAACACAACGTTAACCCACAAACTTGGCTAAAATACGCTTTAGAAAAAATACCATCTACAAATATGAATTCACTAGAGGATATGCTACCCCAAAATTTTAAAAACTTAGACGGGGTATTTAAGGGCTTACTCTAAATCCTATAATGCCTTTATTATTAATTGTGATAAAGGGCCTTCTTTTCAATTGGAATATTTCTTTTTTTTTAAGATATTTGTAAAAAATCTATATTATTAAATTTCTTCAATTTGAAAAATATTTTGCGACACTTTAAGCCCTTGTTTGGTTATTTTTTTGCTGCGGGAAGCGGAGTTATTGTTCAGTACCTTGTTGGATCAGTAATATGTATTCGATTTTTGGGTTTCCCTTTTGAAAAAGGCATTCTGTGGGGATTCATTATCTCGTTTCCAGTTGGGTTCATGTTAGCTAAAATATTTGCTTTTAAAGCAAAAGGGTCTGGAAACACACAAAGAGAGATAATAAAATTTTTAATGGTAGTATTAATTTCTGGAATAATTACGGTTAAAGGTGCCTCTTATTCTTTAGTTATTTTAACTAAAATCTTCGGCAACATAAAAGCGACGCTACCCATAGTTAATAAAGAATTTAGCCCAATTGGAAGTGTAAGCCATTTTGCAGGAATGGGCTTGAGCTTTTTCTTTAATTTTTTTACTCATAGAAAATTCACTTTTGTGGAAACTGGCATATATAATAAGTTTCTTGAGTTTAATAATACAAAAGACAAGACGTAGAAAACTACAAACTACAAATTATTTCCTTTATTATCATTGCCATTTTTGGCTCTGCTTTAGATGCAGCCATTAAAATTTTATCTATATTAGCCACTTTTAATTTCTCAGGAATACAAATATCGGTTATTGCGGATAGACCAAAAACTCTCAAATTCATCTGCCTTGCTACTATAACTTCTGGCACAGTACTCATGCCTACCGCATCAGCTCCAAAATTCCTAAGCATTTTATATTCCGCTTTTGTTTCTAATTGAGGTCCTGAAACTGCAACATAAACTCCTTCATGCACTCCTTCTATTGCAAACTTTCTTACAATACTTTTAGCAACTTTAATCAAGTCCAAAGAATAAGGCTCGCTCATGTCAGGAAATCTATCTCCCAAAATATTCTCTCCAATTAATGGAGAAGGAATAAAAAAAGAAATATGATCGTTTATTATCATCAAATCACTCTCTTTAAAGTCGGGATTCAATCCACCAGCTGCATTAGAAATCACTAATGTTTCAATTCCAAGTTGCTTCATTATTCTTATTGGAAACGTAATTTGATCAATTGAATGCCCTTCATAATAATGAAATCGGCCTTGCATACAAACAACGTTTTGATTACCTATTACTCCGAAAATCATTTTTTCTTTATGAAAATCTAGAGTGGTTCGAACAAAATTGGGAATATTTTTATAATCTAATTCAAAGAGGATATCGATTTCATCAATCATTTTACTTAATCCACTACCCAAAATTATCCCAAACTTAGGTTTAAAATCACCTATGATGACTTTTAAAAAATCTAAAGTTTCCGTAATTTCTTTGATCATTATAAATAAAAAAAAGATTGAATCTTAAGCAATGTAGCTCAAAATTCAATCTTAATAAAATAATTTAATTATTTTTAAAGCGATAAAGTACCTTTACGAGCAGCCTGAAGTAATGTTGCTTCTAAACCTTTTTTGTTGATGGTTCTGATTGTGCTTGTAGCTACTTTCAATTCCACCCAAACTCCCTCTGACTCAAGAAAAAATTTCTTGGTTTTAAGGTTAGGATAAAATTTACGCTTCACTTTATTATTGGCGTGCGACACGTTATTACCAGTCCTTGTTCTTTTACCACTAATTTGACAAACCTTTGGCATGATTATTACTTGTTAAATTTAAAAACTCGTTTTCTCGAAACGATTCACCTAATTGGGCTGCAAATATCGGAATTTATTTTTAAAAAACAAAATTCTATTTCTAATTTTCTGGTCTATAAGCGCAATTTAAGAAGTTACTTTTACAACAATATCCCCTCTTTAGATGATATTCTTTTGTAAAAACCATTCGCCCTTTGTCATTAAAATAAAAATCTTGTGTTAGAATATTATTTTTCATGATGCTTTTCTTTTGGCCTAAAACATTAACCATTAAAAGTTGTTTTTCTTTTAAACTAAAAAAAAATACTGGCATCCGACTAAATTTAAAATTTATTAAAAATCCTAATCAAATGACTATTCAATCGGGTCGCCGAATCGAGACCATTTTACTGGTTTTTAAAAAAGCCCTCCTCCATTTTATTCTTTGTGTATACTGCGGACGGCCTTACTTTTGCGTTTCGACGCACCGCAGGTATGCCTGTCCAATCGAAAAAAGAATCGGAGTGGCGTCCCACCAAAAAAAAACATTCACAAATCGGTACGGTCTTTAGAATAAACCTAAAAGGCGTTCCCCTTTAAAATTTGATTATTAGTTATTTAAGAATTGATATTAATTCTCCAATCAAATTTTCAAAATGGTTATGATACGAGGGCGTCTCGATTTTGTGATTAAAGGAATTCAATTTGTTTTTATTTTTTCTCGTACGCAAGTAAAAAAAAATAGCTCTGCTATTTTTTTAAATGTTTCATACAAACGTCAATGAATGCTAAGCCAAATTTTAACTTTGGTGTTGACCACATAATTTTCATTTCATCCCACAATGAAGATTCTTTGTCTAAAAATCTAAAGACTCTTTCTATGTCATTGTTGCTAAAAATTCTATCAAATGT
The DNA here is from genome assembly GCA_031420365.1 of Cytophagaceae bacterium. Taxonomy (GTDB): domain Bacteria; phylum Bacteroidota; class Bacteroidia; order Cytophagales; family Spirosomataceae; genus Leadbetterella. Next base: position 10,851 of record JANOMP010000169.1, on the reverse strand, counting down.
GTCTGCCATTTGATGTCTATTTTTCTTAATAACATTTAACAATGTGGAAGCATACAAACTGTGTCTTTTGTCAAACCAATGGGAGAGCAAAATAGGAGATTCAGTTTTCTCCATTTGTTCAATCATTTTTTTAAGGTGTTTTTGAGTTTTGGCAAAAGTGTAGCCCGTGGCAGGGTTAGTGTATCCTCCAGATGTTCCTATTCTTATATGTCTATTTGAGGGGTATTCCACAATGGGAACATTAGACATGGGAATAACCCCAAACTCCTCTTCTGAAATTTTAAATACGCTGTTTTTGTAATTTTGTTTTAAATAAATTTCCAATTCTGAGCTATATTCTTTTTCATCAAGTAAATTTTCTGAAAAAACAGTAAACTCTACCAATGCTTTCGTTTTTGAAAAAGGTAAAATATACATAAATCTACCTTCATTGGGTTTTTGTTCAATGGAAAAATTCATCATTTCTGGAGCATCTTCCTTGAAAATTTCAGTTTCCGATTCTAAGACTAATCCTTTAAAGTGTTGTAATAGATTTAAGTTTTTTTTGTCGGTAAGGTTGAGTTTAAAGGTGCTATCAAAAATATAATTTGCAGAAAAATTTTTATTATCGGAAGTAAATACTTTTATTTCATTAACAATTTCTTCGGTTTTGTGTACTGTTCCGTAATGAAAAGTAATGTTTGAGAATTGTTTTAAATGTTCGTTAACAAAGGTATAAAAGTCAATCCCTCTGATAAGTTTGTAAGAATATGATTTTAACGGATAAAGCTTTTTTTGTCCCTCAGAATTTACAATAATTACGTTTTTCCAGTTTTTTGCTAGAATAGACTCAAAATGACTAGTTGAATTTTCCCAGAAAGCCCAGGTTCTATCATTTTTAGTTTTTTTTTCTGGATCTATAATGAGAATTTTTCTATTGGAGAGCTTAGATAGAGATAGATGATAAGCTAAAGATAAACCTGCCATTCCGCCACCACAAATGATGTAGTCGTAGTGTGTATCGGAGTTTTGCATTTTTTTTAACAAATAGCTTTAAATCAAACATTTACATGACGTTCAGAATGATAGCTTGATCTAACTAACGGGCCAGATTCTACATATTTTATTCCTCTGGATTGGCCTTCTTCTTTATAAAAAGCGAAAATATCAGGATGAATGAACTCAATAACTTCATGATGCATTTTAGTTGGTTGAAGATATTGCCCTAAAGTCAAAATATCACATCCATTTATTACTAAATCATCAATTGCTTTCAAAACTTCACTTTGAGTTTCACCCAAACCAAGCATTATTCCGGTTTTTGTTCTTTTACCGTATTCTTTTGTTCTTCTTATTTGTTCCAAACTTCTTCCGTATCTAGCTTGAGGTCTAACAGGCCTATATAACCTTTCAACTGTTTCCATATTGTGTGATACTACTTCTTGACCAGCAGAAATCATTCTATACAGAGCATCCCAGTTTCCTTTTGTATCTGGAATAAGAGTTTCAATGGTGGTTTTTTGGGAAAGGTTTTTAGTAAGGGTAACGGTTTGAAACCAGACTTCGGCACCTTTATCTTTTAACTCATCCCTATTTACAGAAGTAATTACTGCGTGTTTAACACCCATTGTAAAAATTGCTTCTGCAACTCTTTGGGGTTCATTTATGTCATATTCGGTAGGTCTGCCAGTGGCTACAGCACAGAATGTACAGCTTCGAGTACAGACATTTCCTAAAATCATGAAAGTTGCAGTTCCTTCCCCCCAACATTCACCCATATTAGGACAATTTCCACTTTGGCAAATAGTATGAAGTTTATTTTTATCTACAATTTCTCTAACTTTTCTATAATTTTCGCCAATTGGCAATTTTACTCTGAGCCAATCTGGTTTTTTAATTCGAGTAATTTCTGCTTCTAAAGTAGGAAGCTCAATCATGCTTTTTTCTTTTTAATAAGTTTTTTATTTCCGAAATACAAAGTTAAATAAACTGTGGCAAAGGCTTGTGGATTTTTTGAAAATTTACTAGCAATTATTTCTGGCTCTTTGGCAAAAAATTCTAAAACCGTGCCTGCTTCGAATCCAGTAACATTATTGTTAAAAGTAGACATGTCAATGTTAGCGGCGGCTTTAATGTGAGCTCCTGGAATCATTTTCAATCCAGTAAACATATTTTGAAAGATACTACCAGAACCTGTAATGAATCCTTTGTCTACATGAATATCAGGGTTAAAACGTACGGTTTTTGGAGGTTCTTTACTGTTTTTGGTATATTTTATATAGTATGGTTTTTCTATCCCAAACGATGGACCTGCTGCCAAAATAGCACTAAAACCAATACTGTTTTCGCCATCTTTTTTAAAAATATAGAATTCTCTTCCGTATTCAGGTCTTAGTGAAAAAAAATAATTGGTTTTTCCAAAAATAAATTTACTTCCATATGGGCTTTGTATATTTTTTTCTCTAGGGTTTTTTAAATTAATGGCTTCTATGGCTATATATCTGTTAACTTCATGGCCTTTCCTACTCACCAAAGGAGTTGAACTTCTTAAAACCAAGCCTCCAATTAAACTACTATAGTTGTTAGTGGTAAGACCATAGGCTAAAGTTTTTGTAGATATTCCTTCTTCTTCTTCTGTTTTTGCCTTTGATTGAGCATAAGAATCGATACATATACCTAAAAAGATTAAGAGAATTAATAACGATGATTTTACCATTTGTTTTTTTTCCTTATTTGTAAATATACGTTTTAATTTTAATTTTCGTTTGTAATTATAATAAATTGAAGTCAAAATACTATTAATGAACGAAAAAAATTATGAAAATGTTTTATTAATTGAGTTGTAATAATCTTCTTTTATTTTTCAAAAAAAAACATTTTTTTTAAAGGTTTTTTTTAGATTTATTTTTGATAACTTAGTTTTATAAAATACCCACGACATACGGAAATCGTAAGTTCTATAGACAGAACCAAATTGCTACCGTTGCTTCGCTTATGCAAAAAACTCGATTTAAGCAGGCTGTTTTATATTTTTTTACTGATTTTTATCAAGTAATAGCCAGAAAAAAGGAAGATTAGAATTATTGCCAAATAAAAACCAGATACTTTTACTTCTTTTTCTATTGATAAATAATTGGTAATTAGCACTGAGATTAGTAAAAAACTCATCAAACCAGATGCAACAATTAAACTCCAGCCTATTTTTTTTGTTATGTCTTCCAATATTGTGTTTATTTTTTAACAAATTTAATTCAAGCAGGTCTGTTTTGAGTAATTAATTCTAAACTTAGAATTTTGAAAAGTGAATATTTCAATAAAAACTTTAGAAATAGCTCAAGTTTTGTGAAATTGCAAAAGTATTAATTAAAAACCACAAGAAATGTCTAAAAAAGATCAGTTTAAAGAAGAATTAGTAAAAGGTTATACATTTAAAGGCGACTCAATTATTTTAGGTTCAGCAAAATTGGACGATGAAGTGTTAATCGGAATGCAAATAAAAATTCCTCTTAAAACTTTAAATAGGCACGGCTTAATAGCTGGAGCAACTGGTACAGGTAAAACAAAAAGTTTACAAGTTTTGGCTGAAAACCTAAGTGACGCCAGCATTCCAGTGTTGATGATGGATATTAAAGGTGATTTAAGTGGAATAGCCATGCCCGGCGAAAGCAAACCATTTATATTGGAGAGAACGGAAGCTGCGGGAATTGAATATAATCCAAAAGGTTATCCTGTTGAATTGCTTACATTAAGTGATCAAAAAGGGGCAAGAATGCGTGCAACTGTAATTGAATTTGGCCCTATTTTACTCACAAAAATTTTAGGTCTAAACGAAACACAAGAAGGTATTGTATCTGTTGTATTTAAATTTTGTGATGACCAACAATTGCCTTTGCTAGACCTAAAAGATTTAATTAAGGTTTTACAATATCTTGGAGAAGATGGAAAAGAGATTTTTGAAACATCTTATGGTAAAATGTCTTCCGTATCATTAGGTACGATTCTTAGAAAAATCATTGAACTACAGCATGAAGGGGGTGATCTGTTTTTCGGAGAAACCTCTTTTGATATAGATGACTTAATGAGAATTGACAATGAAGGTCGTGGAATAATATCTGTTTTACGTGTAATGGATTTAATGGCCAAACCCAAATTGTTTTCAACTTTTATGCTTAGCCTTTTGGCTGAGTTATATGCAGGATTACCTGAGGAAGGAGACTTAGATAGACCTAAGTTAGTTATTTTTATAGACGAAGCTCATTTAGTTTTTCAGGAAGCCTCGAAGGCACTTTTACAACAAATAGAAACAGTGATAAAATTAATAAGGTCTAAAGGGGTTGGTATCTTTTTTTGCACTCAAAATCCCCAAGATATACCTGCCGCAGTATTGAGTCAATTGGGTTTAAAAGTGCAGCATGCACTAAGAGCCTTTACCGCTAACGATAGGAAATCGATTAAAGAAGCGGCTAACAACTATCCAGAAACTGATTTTTATACCACAGAGGACGTTTTGACATCTATGGGAATAGGGGAGGCATTTGTAACATGCTTGAATGAAAAAGGCATTCCAACTCCATTGGTAGTTACTTTTATGTGTCCTCCCAGTAGTAGAATGGATATCTTAAACGAAGAAGAGATAGAGCAATTAGTAGGAAGGTCTAAAATTGCTAAAAAATATAATGAGTTGATAGATAGAGAAAGTGCCTATGAGCTTTTGAATAAGAAATTTGAAGAAGTAGCACAAGCCAAAGAGAACGATGAAATACCTAAAAGTAAAGAGGAAAAATCTACTTTAGAAACTATTTTATCAAGCTCAGTTACTCGTCAAATTGGCAGAACAGCTGCTAATATTATAACACGTTCATTATTAGGTGCTTTAGGTATAGGAAGCAGTAAAAAAAGAACGAGCTGGTTTTGATATGGTAATAGGAATTGGTGGCCCAAGTAGGTCAGGAAAAAGCACATTGGCTAATTTATTAGTTACCTTTTTTAGAAAAAATGGTAAGAAAGCTATTATTTTTCACCAAGACGATTTTGTATTTCCTGAAACTCAAATACCGAAGATAAAAGACAAAACCGACTGGGAATCGCCAAAGTCTATAGATCATGATTTACTTTTAGAAGTAGTAACTGATTTTAAGGAGCGATTTGATGTAGTAATTGTAGAGGGATTTTTTGCATTTAATGATCAAGATCTTAATTTTATTTACGACAAAAGAATTTTTATAAAAATATACAAGCGAACTTTTATTATTCGTAAAGCTATGGATTCTCGGTGGGGCTACATACCTACTTGGTATATAGATCATATTTGGAGGTCATTTTTAAAATTAGGTAAACCTTCAGATGTAAAAACCGAATATATTCAGATTTCTGGAGAAGATGAATTTGATATGAAAAAAATATTGGGGTATTTAATACCTTCAACCAAATCCTCCAAAAAGGAAGAATAATTGCTGGACCCAAAAAAGCATTTTTGTTGCAAATTTTGTGGCAAAAAGAGGGTGATTTTGGGTAGATAGGCTATTGTTTATAAGATTTAAATCCATCCAGTTTTTAGTTTCAGAATCTAATTTGACAAATTTTATTTTCTTTTTTAACTGAAATTTTTTTGTTTTATCTTTTCCATCCCAATGAATTATTTGGAAGGTTTTATCCGCAAAAACTATTTTAATATCTGTTGGCATTATCATATCTCCCATACGTTGGACTGTGAAATTACCCCTTGTACCGTTTTTTCTTGTTTCATTTTTTAGGTTGGTGACCGCATAGTCACATTTTGGAGCTTCAAAAAGAACTTGTTTGAAAAACCAATCCATGTTTTTACTGTCAGTTCGTTTGGTTATTAGCTCGTTTACTACATCAATAAAACTTTGGGCAGTTGGATGTTTAAATTTCCATCTTTCAAAATAAGTTTTCAATACTTCATGCATAGCCTTTTTACCAAGTAAACCCTCTAAAGTTTTTAACCATGTGGCTGTTTTTTGGTAAGTAAGCACACCGTAAGTTCCAGAAGGGTATTCCCAAGATTTGCGGTAAATTTGAGAAATTTCGGGATTTGCTAAAGAAACATATCCTGCTCTTGAAGAAGCCAAGTCGTTTAAGGTAAAACCCAAGATGTTTATTTGTGAGCCATTTGGATAGCTTTCATCCATTATTTTTCCTTCAATATATTGAGTAAAACCCTCATCTAACCAAGATTCTTCAAATTCGTTTGAAGCCAGCATGCCTTGAAAATATTGATGGATAAACTCATGTATAGTAACAACTTCGGCTAGTTTCCCCCATTTACCGATGCCCCAATACGATCCACAAGTAATTAAGGTGGGATATTCCATTCCACCAGAGCCTAAGCCTGCCAAAGGCGGATCAACCATTGTTAAAGTTTTGTAGGGATATTTTCCTATGTTTTTTTCTAGATAATTTATAGCATTAATTACAGATTCAAAATAACGTTCGACCTGTGCCGAATGTTCAGGTTGCATAAAAGCATCTAGGATTATTCCTTTATGAATTTTTCGAAAAACTTTAAAATGAGGAGAGGCCGTAAATGCAAAATCATGTACATCTTCTGCTAAATATTGATAGGTTTTGTATGAATTTTTACTCTTTTTTTCTGAAATTTTTATACCTGAAGATCCGATTATATAATTTTCTGGAACAGTAATTTTTACATTATACACGCCAAAGTCTGCAAAGAATTCGGAATGAGCATGAAACTGATGGCAATTCCACTCTCCATTTTCTTCTAATACTCCTATTTTAGGAAACCATTGCCCTATTAAAAAGTAATCGCCTTTTGACCAGCCAGTTCTGGCAAATATCTTAGGTAATTTTGCTGTGAAGTTTATATCTAAAGTGATACTTTCATTAGGGGCAACAGGTTTTGATAAAGTAACACTAATTACAGTTTTGTCTTTTTCGTTTAAATCGTCGGGCTGAATAAATTTAATTTTTGGAAAGAGATTTTCTCCATTTCTTATTTTTAGACTATTCAGTTTAATATTTCCAAAATTCCTAATTTCATTTTTTTTTATTTTGTTTCCACGAAGCTGACCTCCTGACTCTTTCATAAAAGTGGAGTTTTCGTCCTTAAAAGCATTTAAATACAAATGAAATTGGAGTTCATTAATTGATTTTTTACTAGTGTTTGTCCATTTTAATGACTCGAAGCCTAAAAGCACTTTGGTCTTTGGATTTAAGCTTACCGTAATTTCATAATTTGCTATTCTATTGCTTTTTTGTGCAAAAAGATTGTAGGTAATTAAAAAAAGTATGAATAAAAATATTTTCATTTAGGAAAGGAATTCAGCATTTAAAATTAGAGTAAATTTTATAAATGCTTTCTATTATTTTTAAAATATAATCTTATTTACCAAATTAGCAATAGGAAATAGTCATTCTTTGCAATTTAAACTGAGTAATAGATTTGCATATGGAGGAGCATAAATTTTATTTTTTTAAGACAATTACATAATTACAGGAATTTAAATCTTTTGGCATTACAGGATTTAGAGTGGAGAAATATTCATTTGTGAAATCTTTTAGGAAACAAATAAACATGGTTCCATTAATCACAAAAACGTCCGTATGAAAATTTTTAAGCAAGTTAAATTGCTAATAGCTAGATAATTAATTTAAAAATTTTCATGAGGATTTTTTTTTGTGAGTGTTTTTTTGTTACTTTTTTTCAAAAAAAAGTAAGGCTAACAATAAATTCAGTAAACAGCAATCATTAATTAAAGTTTATAAAATTCAGGGGTTCACTCTAAATCCTGTAAATCCAAAAAAGATAAACCAAGTCATTTATTCATCATTTTTATTTATATAGATCGAATAGATTATGCAACAACACAATCCCCCTTTTATTAAAATAAAGAGGAATAAGAATATCGTTAAAAAATAAGTTCGCCAAAAACTATTTTTTCGCCCAATAATCTAATACCATTACCTTGTCTAAATAAGGCCCTAATATTTTGCCAAATGCCTTATGGTCAGGATGTGGCAAATAGATGGCTCTATCTTCTTCACTTTTAAAAGTTAAGAAAAAAACATGGGTGAAACCTTGGTCATGGCTTTCTGGGCTATTGTTAGTACCCCATTCATATCCTTTAATTTGCTTTATTTTAGTAGGCAAATCTCTAAATGCATCTTCCACTTTTTTTATATCATCTGGTGAAGCAGATTCTTTAAATTTAAACATAACAACGTGGCGAAGTTCCTTTTTTTGAGCAATTGATTCTGCATTATGTGCCATAGCTAAACAAAAGATAAATAAAACTTTAAAAAATAAATTTTTTGAAAAAGATTGAATAGTATTCATTTTGTAATTTGTAATTTTAGCAAATATATTATCTAAAATTGGAATTAATTAAATGGCTAGCAATTAAAAAGAAAATTAATTTTACGATACAATTTAAATTAGCTTTTTAGTTTCTAGAATCAAAAAAAATTATTATTCTAAAATTTTAGGTAGTTTAACTGTCACTAAATAACAATTTTATCGATACTATTAATCGTTTACCTAACTTTTATTAAAATTGACCCTTCCTAAATTAATGTTCCTTCTCTTTTTGCTGATTTTACTAGGAATGACAGGAATCTATATTTTTATTAGAAGAAAAGTAACGAATCATATACCATCTTCATTTCCTAGTAAAGAGAAAAGAAAAAGTCTAGACCAAAAAAAAAGAACTGTAGTTTGTTTTGGAGATAGCAATACACATGGCAATGTGAGTTATGACTGGGTATCTGACTTAAGTGTTGAATTACCATCCTTTCAAGTTTTTAATGCTGGATTAAATTCTGATTTAAGCTTTTCTCTATTAAAGCGATTAGAAGATGTAATTCTTTGTAAACCTGATTTCATAACCATTATGATTGGTACAAATGATATTAATGCATCTTATTCTGACAAATCTTTAAAAAGATATGTTTCATTAGGTAAAATTTTATCAACGGAAAGTCCTTCTATAATTTCCTTCGAAAAAAATATTAAAGAAATAGCAGAAAAATTTCAACAAGAGACAAATGCGAAAATTGCTTTCTTGACTTTGCCTTTAATGGGTGAAGACTTAAATTCTCAAATAAACAAGAATGCTGATAACTACAGTCTTAGCATTGAAAAAGTTGCTAATCAAACAAAGATTTCTTGTTTGCAAATACGTCAAGGACAAAAAGAATATCTAGTTAAAAATCCTTCCCTTACTTCATATAGATTTGAGCAGTATTTTATTTTATTAAACAAATCTGTGATTTTTCATTATATTTTTGGTCTTTCTTGGGATAAAATTTCAAAGATGCATAAAACTCAATTAAGCCCCGATTTTTTGCACCAAAACTCTATAGCCGGTAAAATGATTAAGGATCAAGTTTTAAATTGGATAAAAAAATGAATACCGTATGCATAATTGGAGCTGGCCCTTCTGGATTAGCGACAGCTAAAGTTTTAAAAGAGAATAATATCGGATTTGATTGCTATGAAAAAGGCTCAAAAATTGGAGGAGTTTGGCGTTATAAAAATGACAACGGACTTTCTGCAGCTTACAAGTCTTTGCATATAAACACAAACAGGATGATAATGGCCTTTTCTGATTTTGCGATGCCTGAAAGTTACCCCATGTTTCCACATCATACCGACATTATATCTTATTTTGAGAGTTATGCAGGGCATTTTGGTCTTTTAAGCCATTTTATATTTAACACCACAGTTACAAAAATTGATATTTTAAAAACTGGATTTTTAGTACATTTTGATAATTTAGAATCTAAAAAATACGACAAAATTATAGTTGCTAATGGTCATCATTGGAATCCACGGTTACCAAATCCTGCATTTCCAGGATATTTTTCAGGAGAAAGCATGCATTCTCATTCTTATAAAGAAGTAAATCAAGCTACAAATAAAAATGTTTTGATCGTAGGCATTGGGAATTCGGCAGTAGATATAGCTTGCGAAGCAGCCAGAACACATTCTGGAAATGTAGTTATTTCTACTAGAAGTGGGGCGTATATTGTACCAAATTGGATATGGAGTTTGCCTTTTGATAGTTTGGCAAATCCTATCACTGCTAAACTTCCTTTTTGGTTGCAAAGAAAGCTTTTAGGTATAACACTTTGGTTAGCTCGTGGAAAACAAGAAGATTTTGGTGTTCCGAAACCAAATAGGCCTCTACTAAGTGAGCATCCAACGTTATCACAAGATTTGTTAAATCTATCTGGACGAGGGTTAATTAGGTTTAAACCAGACATCGAAAGATTTGAAGATAAAGAAGTTTTTTTTAAAGATGGCACATCTCAATCATTTGATTTGATAATTTATGCTACTGGATATAAAGTTACTTTCCCGTTTTTAAAACAAATACCCGCTTTTGATGTAGAAGAAACCAACGACATTCGTCTCTATAAAAAAGTTATACATCCTGATTTTGAAAACTTGTATTTTGTGGGGCTTCTGCAACCATTGGGAGCCATTATGCCCTTAGCGGAAATACAAGCTAAATGGATAGCAAATTTAATAAATAGAAAAACGACTTTACCAACCAAAGAAGTTATGAAAAATGAAATTGAAAAAGAAACTACAAAGCTTAAAATAAGGTACAAGACAAGTGCTAGGCATACCCTTCAAGTAGATTTTTATACTTACAAAACTGAATTAGAAAATGAATTTAGGCATTACAGGATTTAGAGTGGAGAAATATTTTTAAATAAAATCTTTTAGAAAACAAATCACTGATTGTTCCATTAATCACAAAAACGTCCGTATGGAAATTTTTAAGCAAGTTAAATTACTAATAGCTAGATAATTAATTTAAAAATTTTCATGAGGATTTTTTTTTGTGAGTGTTTTTTTGTTACTTTTTTTCAAAAAAAAGT
>JANOMP010000168.1:0-10834 GCA_031420365.1 Cytophagaceae bacterium | reverse complement strand
TAGTTGAATATGGGCTTTTGTTCTTTCGTCTTTTTGATGGTAAACAGGGCGGATGTTGAGGTCGGTTTTTAGTACTCTAAAAGTCGCCTCAATTTCGGTAAGAGTATTGTAGATGTCCCATATTATTTCTTCGTTTATTTGCTGAATGGACGTTCTGACAAAATACACTTCTTCGGTTTTTGAGGGTTTTGGTAGTTGTTTTTTGGTAAAACTGAGACTTTGGGCATTGGTGTTATCGTGCTTAATATCAATAGTATAGTTCTTGTTAGCGGTTGGATATCGCTCCTTTATTCTGCCCAGTGGCTCAAATACTTTTTCGATTTTCTTGGTGCCTGATTTGGCTTGAATTGGCCAATAAAGTATCTAGACCAAGCTCCCTGATGGCCTGAAGACACAGCCACTCCGTACCTACCTCTCGTACCTCGTCGTGCTTTATGGCCTTCAGGTTAATATTTTCAAAATCAGCCTCAATAGCCTTATCTTCGACACTATCTGTTTTTATTAGTGATGCTTTCTTTTCAATTTTTAGCTTTTCACGGAGCTCATTACAAAATTTCACTGCCAGTTTTTCCACAGCATCTGAGGCCAACAACAACAGACTATTGACATTTCCGATGTATAGGTCTTCAATACGGTTAGCGAGCATTTTAAGGTCCCCTCAAATCACATTAAGACACTCTAAACGCCGAACAGAATGAATATAAAAAGAGCGGAAGACGGGATTCGAACCCGCCCCTGGACACTGGAGATGCCCCGCAGGCTTTGAAGGCCTGTGTGCTAACCACTACACTACTTCCGCACATCTTTCGTTTTAGCACAGGCGGCGGGACTGGTACGCCAGCCCGGTCGCCCTGACTCTGAGAGGTTGGAGACCCCAGTCCAGCACCGAAAACTGGTGTGCTCAGCCTTTACACTACGCCTGTATTTAAAATATCGTACTCAAATCTAGTTTAAATCCTTCCACAACAGTACTTTCCAAAATATCGTCGGAAACCAATGGCCTATGGTTGGAGAAAATCCCGTTTTTTGAAATATATTGCAACACCATTTCTTTCTCGGGGTCCACAATCCAATACTCCAACACACCTGCTTCTTCGTATAATTCAAACTTGTTTTTCATTTCTTTTTTTGAATTACCCGGCGATAGTATTTCGATTACCAGTTCTGGAGCACCGTTGCAGCCACGTTCATCTATTTTTGAAGGGTCACAAATTACACATATATCCGGCTGCACAACTGTAGTAACTTTTTTGTCGTCTTTGTTTCTTACTAACCGTACATCAAATGGAGCGTAGAAAACCTCACAAAGATTTCCATTTAGAAAATTTGAAAGCGGCACACTCAACCTGTTCGAAAGACGCTGATGCTTACTCGCTGGCCCAGGACTCATATTAAAAACTTTCCCCTTAAAAAGCTCTACTCGCTCACTAAACTTCCAGCCTAAATAATCAAAATAGGTGTAGGATTTTGTAAGGTCTAACTGAGAAAACTCCGTGATTTCCATTTATAAATCAGAAAAATAAGACTAAAATTAATAAATTAAATTGAAAATGAAATGTTGTTGGCTAATTTATTCGACATTTTACAGATTTATTCAAATAGGCTAGTCTATCTTTATGTGCTGACCTAGCATTGACGTTGTTTTTTTGTAAAAATCAACGAAATAAAACTATATTTGACATATAGTACTGAAGCGATAAAAGTTCAGGTTTGACCTTCGGTGCTGACCTTACTTTTTATACTATTTCAATTTGTCTTCAATTCGTCTGCGTTTTGCTGTTGACATATTTTTTAAGTCTACCTCAGTAAATGCAGGCTTTTGCTTACCCACTACTCTGTTTTTAACACCTTTTTTATTTAATAATCTCCTAATTTCTTTTTCTTTTGCTTCTACTCGTTTTATCTCTTTTTCTGCCTCTCTTTTCAGTCTTTTTTCTTCTATTAAAGTTAAGTGTTTCTTGTGTTTTTCAGCTTTTATCCTATTAGTCTTTTCTTGCTCAGTTACATTGTTTTTGGTTATAAATAACTTATATTGAGATGTTTCTGCTTCTTTATCTAACACATACTTTGTTGCATTTTTTATTGCTTTTTTCTTCGCATACATTTTACTTACGCTACTGTGTTCAGCTATAATTCCTTCGAGATGTAGTAAAACTTGGGTTGTAAACATTTCTTTTCTATCACTTTCCGAATTTAAATGTACAAACTTTACCTTTTGGCCAAGTACTTGATATGCTTTTGCTTTCAAAACTTGAATGGGATTTAACGAAGCAACTTTCGGTAAAAATTTCTCCGAGTCTTTTAAAAAGTACTTAAAAGCCGTCTTTTCTAGAAAACCTTCTGTAGCGTGCTGAAATAGAAATCCCAAATATGCCTGTGCAAAAATATGTTTTAGACTTTCAGAATTTATATTGTTCTGATGCGAAACACAGCTTTTAAGATTAAGGTCATCAAAAATTATGTTAAGCACATCGTTCGAAAAAACATTTCCTAGGTACTGTTGTAATTATTTCCCATTGCCGGTTATATAATTTAAAACTAAGCTTGCTAGATATCCTTTAAAGGCATACATACCTAAAAACACAAATCTGGAATTACCCGGGTTTTGTTGATTTTTGGCTTCATAAATACTTACTACATGAACAAGGCATTTTTTAAAGTCGCTAAGCGAAATCTTATCTTTAACTTCTATTTTTCTAAAGATTGATTTTGTTATTTCTTCTTTGTTCATTTGATTCCAACATTAGCCTTTGAGATATAAAGCCCAATTTATTGAAAATATTTAAACAATCAAAAGTCCCCATGAATTTTTAAAGTGAAAAAAAAATTAAATAGAAAGAATACCAATGCTTTATTAAAAAAAATTCTCCACAGGCACTTATTTCCTTTAAATAAAGCCAAGTAATAAACATACCTTCAGTATATGTGCTCGCACATCTATCGGTTTGGCCATCGTAGTTAGCACCAAAATCACACCCCTGTCTAAATGAATCAATTGTCCCATCGAGCTGAGTACTTGCATAATAACGATAAGATAAACCACCATTTGAGTTAAATACTGGACAAGCACCGCTAAACACCGCTGGTCATGTGGGCATAAGTCCGGTCAGAATAGAGATCTCTACATCAGGATTATAACTACTATATCATATATTCTCAAGTCTATATTTTACCTGCATCGTTGATCCTATCGGATACATTGCCTGCGGATTTACAATACTCGCATTGAGAGCAATATCATATTGAGTACCAATCAATCTTGTCATCGCATAGGCATCATCATTATTTGGTATAGTAATAGTATATCCAGTGGCCCCATTACTTGTATATGTTGTCGTCTGTCCATCTATCACTTGGGAAAAATTATACTCCCCATTGGAAGCTCCATCATACTGCCAACATGTACCAGCATCATTTGCTCTACCGCGGATCTCTTGCTGTACTTGATGATACGGGGCAGATACTGGAGGTATATATCATGATGGTGGATCTATTGCGATACGATATACTGCATCACTAAAAACAGAAAACGTTACCACTCATCCAACATACTGCCTGCCCTTAAACTAAACAAGCTAACGTTTACGGCCTAAATATCAGATAATTCACTACTTTCGCATAGCTCTTTGCAAGGACGATTTACAAACTGTTGCTCCCGATAGGAGCCATCGGGAAGCACGACGGTCATCCTGGTTGAGGTGTGTGTCAAAACTAAAGTGGTGGCTCGATTCGTCGATGACCCCGATCAGAATAATTATATTCCAAAAGAACATCTCCTTAGAGCTTTTTTACAATTTAAATTTTTACAAAAATGAAAGTAAGAAAGAAAACAATCGCTATGGAAATCGTCAATCCTGATGCTGCTGGTATTGACATCGGAAGTCGCTCTCATTGGGTTTCAGTTGGTCAATCTGATGCCGAAATCAAAGAGTTTGGCGTTTACAATGAAAATCACAGGGAAATTTCGGCTTGGTTCATAGAAAATGATATCAAAACTGTAGCTATGGAAAGCACAGGGACGTATTGGCAAGCTTTGTATGCTCACTTACAAGGCGAAGGATTTGATGTAATTCTTTGCAATGGAAAATTTACGAAGAATATCAAGGGTCGTAAAACCGACATTCAAGACTGTGCTTGGATTCAGCGATTACATAGTTTAGGACTGTTGACGGGCAGTTTCTTGCCAGATGAAATTACCGAGCAAATTCGCACTTACTGTCGTCATCGCTCAGGTCTAATTGATAATTCGGCAGATGTAGCCCGAAAAATGCAAAAATATCTTCGACTACTTAATCTCAGACTTGATGTAGTGGTGGATGATATTTGCGGTTTGACTGGCCTTTCCATCATCGATGCGATTTGCAAAGGAGAAACTAATCTCGAAATATTGGCCGAACTGCGCCATGGAAACTGTCGAAAATCTGAAGCAGAAATTGCAAAAGCTTTGCAGACAAATGGCAGAAAAGATTATCTTTTTGCACTGAATCAAGAGCTGGAATTGCATCATGTTTATCAAACAAAAATTACCCAATGTGATATTGAAATTGAGAAAATACTTAGTGAAGTTATCAATGGGTCTGATGACAAAAAACAGCATTATATTGACAAAAAACCTTACAAGAAAGTAAATAAAAACACCCCTAAAAACCTAGACCTCAATTTGATAGGATACCAATATTTTGAAGGAGTTGACCTGCTGGCAATAGAAGGTTTTAGTTTTTCAACCCTGCTTACCCTCATGAGCGAAATAGGACTAGAAGGCATGAGAAAATTTCAAAATGCAAAGCAATTTTTCTCATTTTTACGACTATCACCTGATAACAAAAAGACAGGAGGCAAAATAATATCCAGCAAAATGCAAAAAGGAAGTACAAGAATGAAAATTGCACTTAGAAATGCCGCCAATGCTATCGGAAATCTCAAAGAATCGACCCCGCTTCGAGACTTTTTTATGAGGATAAACTTCAGAAAAGGGCGAGTATCAGCCATATCAGCAACCGCCAGAAAACTAGCCGTGATAATATGGAACATGGTTACAAAAGGGCAACAATACGTCAATCCCGAAGGATATTTATATCTCGACCAAAAAAGAAAACTAGGTTTGGTAAAGAGAATCAAAAAACAAATCGCTAAATTTGAACTGACTAATGAGGAACTATGATTTGTAACTAGCTGATTGTCAGTAAATTAAAAAACGTTAGTCACAATCCCACATTTTTGGGACAAATAAAGAAAATTAGCTAACGGATGATAATCTAATAGCTTTAAAATATTAATCGAATGAAAGCTCGTTTTATCAATTGGTGCTATATGAAATAAAAGCCCGATCACAATCCTGAGATGGGAGCATTGTCAAAAGAAAAGTGGTGGAGCAATTAGCTACCCCGTTCACAATAGTTATTTTTTCCAAAAGTATGCTCCTGATTCGATTAATTGATTCTTTTTTTTTGCCATTTTTAAATGGGTAAGAGTTTTTATTTCTTAATTCAATAAAAACAATACTTTTAGGCATAAACCGTTAGTCACAAGCGTAGGGCGACAGTGCAACCTCGACAATACCGACCAAAAAACGAATGACTTTGCAACCAAAAAGTGAGCAGACTTTTGCACAGTGGACAATTCATTGCAACTTAACACTGACCGACCTTGCCGACACTAAAGCTGACCAAAATGTTTTTTAAATTTTCCCCACCGCACATTTTAAAAAATAATTTCAGCCATCCCACATTTTGCACATTTACTTTTGTCTCAACCGCACAAGCCACCCCACAGGGCAAAATCAAAAAAGCCAAATTCCCCCAACACACCAAAGACTATCATGCAAATAAATAATGAAATACTAAACGACTTTATTAATTGTAAATATAAAGCGTACAGAAAAAGCAAGAATCAAACAGGAAGTATTTCTGAATACCAGATACTTTACGAACAACTAAAGCAAAAACAAAAAGCAAACTTTGAAAAACTTATTTCTGATAACAAAAACCTTATTTCCTTTAACTCTTTATTTGACAACATTATCTCAAAAGGTGGTATCTCTTTAAATCTCAAATTTACAAACACAAATATTGACCTAATGCTTGACGGAATTGAATTTATTGACAAGAAAAACATCATCCCAATTTTTATCACGCCATTTGAAAAAGTTACTACAGCTGTCAAATTATTCCTTGCTTTACAGGCAACTTTCATTCAAAATGAATTTAATCTTCAAATTGCAAATTGCAAAATAGTTTCCGGAATAAATCTCAAGCAAATAAAATTTAAGTTTTCATCATTTACAAAACCCCTTAAAAAATTAATAGGTGAGATGAATAAAATGTTATCTAATTCAAATGCTCCTGTTTTCTTTAAGAACAGCCATTGTCAGGTTTGCGAATTTCAGAATAGTTGTCTTGAAAAATTAATTGAAAAGGATGATTTGAGCCTTATGACAGCATTAAAGCCAAAAGAAATTCTACAAAAAAATAATCGTGGCGTTTTTTCTGTTAAGCAATTATCCTACTCGTTTCGCCCAAAGAAGAATCCGTATCGAAGTAGAAAATTTTTACCCGAATTAAAAGCTTTGGCAATTCGAGAGGGTAAAACAATCATTCAGGAATTACCAAAACTAAAACAAGTTGAAACAGAAGTATATTTAGACTTTGAGGGAATATTAGATAGAGGCTCAAATTATCTCATCGGTGTTATTTTAAAAACGAATAAAGTAAAGACCGAATATTCATTCTGGGCAAATAATGAAGACCAGCAAACCGACATATTTATTGAGTTAATTAAATTGTTAAAGCCACTCAATAGTTTTACAATTTACCATTATGGTTCTTATGAAATACAAGCATTGAAAACTATTTCAAAAAAATTATCTGATGAACAACAACTTTTTTTGAAAACAATGATTGACAACTCATTTAATGTTTTGAATATCTTCTCACATAACATTTATCCTCCAACTTATTCAAATAGTCTGAAAGAAATTGCAAGATTTTTAAAGTTTGACTGGTCAGAAAAAGATGCATCAGGTTTGCAAAGTATAATATGGAGGTACAATTGGGAAATATCAAGTAATGTAGAACTTAAAAGCAAGTTAATTACCTATAATCTTGAAGATTGTAAAGCCTTGGAAAAAATTGTAAAATGGGTAAAAAATATTGAGTGCCAAAATATTTTAAATGCAAAGGATCTTAAAAATCAATATGATTATAATTTTGGAAATCCAAACAATTTGATTGCTGATTATGAAATAATAAACAAATACTCCTATTTTGACTACCAAAGAAATAAAATATATTTAAAGACAAACAAATCGGTAAAAAAAGCAATACACAGAAAAGAGTCCATAAGAAAATCTACAAATAAAATTGACCAAGAAATCACTTATACGAGTACTCAATGCTCGTATTGTGGGTGCAAAAATTTACACAGTACTAAGCCTTCTAGCAAAGTTGTAGTTGATTTAAAATTTATGAAACATGGCATTAAAAAGTGGGTTGTGAATAATGTATCATACAATTATATATGCAATGATTGCAAAAAAAGTTTTGTTTCAAAAAAAATTGTAAACGTATCAATGTATGGAGAAAACATTGCATTATGGTCTATTTATCAACATATTCAATACAATTTGAGTTTGGAGAAAATTATTAAAATGTTACAGGATATGTTTCATGTGGGTGTATCATTGACGGAGATGCATGCATTTAAATCAATGTTTGTACAAAAATATTCTGCAACATACGAAGAAATAAAAAATATGGTAATTAAAGGTCAAATTATCCATGCGGATGAAACTAAAGCCAGTGTAAGAGATTTGTCAACAGGGTATGTTTGGGTTTTTGCAAATATGGATACGGCTTTCTATATGTTTAAGCCTAATAGAGAGGCGGACTTTTTACTAGATTTGCTGAGAGATTTTAAAGGTGTTTTAATTACTGATTTTTATGCTGGGTATGACGCAATACAGTGCCCTCAACAAAAGTGTTTGCTACATTTAATTCGTGATATAAATGAAGATTTATTAAAAAATCAATTAAATAAAGAATTTATGAATTTTGCTGTAAACTTTGGTCATCTCTTGCGTAATATTTTAGAAACAGTTAATAAATATGGTTTGAAAAAACGAAATTTATCAAAACATAGAAGAGAAGTACAAAATTATTTTTCTAAACTTAGCATTATTGAATTTGATACAGAACTTGCAATTAGCTATCAAAAGAGATTATTGAAAAACAAAGATAAACTTTTTACGTTCATAGCCTATGATGGGATACCATGGAATAATAATAATGCGGAAAATGCCGTCAAAGTTTTTTCTTATTACAGAAAGCTAACAAAAAATCGTCTAAAAGAAAATGGAATGACGGATTATCTTGTTTTGTTAAGCATTTTACAAACTTGTAAATATAGAGGTCTTAACTTTTTTGAGTTTCTAAAATCCGGTAAATTGAGTATTTTTGAATTTCAAGAAAAAAGAAAATGAGCAACATTAAATTATTCGAAAGCAAACAAATACGAAGTACTTGGAATGAAGCCGATCAGAAGTGGTATTTTTCTATTCAGGATGTAGTGCAATTATTAACGGACACCTCTGATGTAAAGGATTATATCAAAAAAATGAAAAAGCGAGACTCTCAGCTAAATTTCAACTAGGGGGCAATTTGTCCCCTAGTTGAAATGGTTGCTGCTGACGAAAAAAAACGAAAAGTCCAAGCTGCCAATACGCAGGGACTTCTGAGAATTATTCAATCTATTCCATCTCCAAAAGCAGAGGCGTTTAAACTTTGGTAAGCTCAGGTTGGTTCGGAGCGACTTGAAGAAATTGGAAACCCTGAAATCGCATCACAAAGAATTCGAGAAATATACAAAGCAAAAGGTTACAGCGATGAGTGGATTGAAAAACGAATGAGAGGAATAGCCCTTAGAGATGAGCTTACTGGTGAATGGAAAAAACGAGAAGTAAAAGAAGGAATGGAATATTCGATTCTTACAGCAGAAATAAGTAAAACAACATTTGGGATCGTACCAAGTGATTATAAAAAATTGAAAGGGCTTACAAAAACAAGCGAAAATCTTCGCGACCACATGACAGGCTTGGAGTTAATCTTTACAATGCTTGGTGAAGCATCAACAACAGAAATTGCAAAAAATAAAAATGTACAGGGCTTTATTGACAATAGAAAGGCAGCAAGAGCAGGAGGGAAAGTTGCTGGTAAAGCCAGACAAGACCTTGAAAGGAAATCGGGAAAGAAAATTGTTTCAAAAGAAAATTTCAAACAGCTTCCTGAAAAAGAAAAAAGAAAACTTAAAGAAAAAAAATCCCTAATGCTAATTGTAAGCACATTTGCAAACCGCTACAAGCCGACACGCAGACCAAAGTTTGCAAAAGAGCTTCCACCTCTCCCACCCGACAAAAAATAAACAAGTGCTAAGTTAAAAAAGACAGATAAAAACACAAAAAAAGAACACCAATCCTCATTTAAAAGAGCTTAAACACAACTCTAAAACCCTCCAAAAGTTGGAGGAAACCCCATAAGAAAAATCACTAACCGCACTACTGCCCACCTAGCCTCGCACAACGTTAGTAGTCGAACGCGAACCCGTCTCCATTTTGAGCCTTTAAAATTTCTTTCTATTTTTACAAGGTCAAAGGCACAAAGGGCTGGGTCGACATTTCGATAAATACTTAGAGATTGTGTGCAACTTTAAAAAACCTCGTCACTCAGGATATATGAATAGAATAATGATAAAACAATAGAATTTATGGTAACGTGTTTTTTAAAATATGTAGTTAATCCAAATAAGATAAAAGAGTTTGAGCATTACGCAAAATTATGGATTGATTTGGTAAATGAAATGGGAGGATTGCATCATGGATATCTTTTACCACATGAAGGTCCCAATAATATTGCATATGCTTCTTTCTCGTTTACCTCTTTAGCTGCTTATGAAGAATATAGAAGTAAGATTCCAAATTGCCCCAAATGCCAAAATGCAATGGAGTATTATAAAAAAACAGAATGTTTTTTGAGCTTTGAAAGGAATTTTTTCAAACCGATATTCGAAGGATTTGAAGACAAAGCCAAGCTGTTTTATTGATAAATTGTCGAATGATAATTTAAAATGATTTATTCAAATGATAAGCAATGACATTCCATTTCAAACCATAGACTGGGCTGCGATTCCAAAGATTGAATATAAGGGCGAATTTGTAAGTGAATTGCAAAATGGAGAGGAATTTACTTTAAAAAAAGGAATGACTTATGTCGTGTCTGATGAGTTAAGTTCACATCCTTCAAGTACTGAAAATGGGGTGAAAGTGATGATAATCGATGGAGATTTTCTAAAACAGAAATAAAAAAAGCTGCACACAACACACAGTATAAAAAATTGACGTTTCAGTAGGTTATTCAAGGGTTGTAGCCCGCTCCAACTTTTGTGTAACTGGATAGGGAATCGCCCGCAAACGGCAACTTTTCATACCGCCAAACGTTAGCGGTCATCCAACATACTCCCACGACCGTAAACTAAACAAGCTAACGTTTACTGGCTAAATATTGTAAAAATTCATTAGTTTTGACAAGCTCATTGCAAGGCCGATCTACAAATTGTTGCTCCCGATAGATTCTATCGGTATTGAGTTCTTGAATTTTCCATACTTTTCTGATTTTTAAGCTGTGTGTGTCCCGAAGGCTTTCGGGATTAAAATTCCGTTGGGGATGCCTTGTTTCTAAAGCCCACGGAAGGCTTTTCTCTTAACAACATTGGTAAACTTCTATAATGCGTGGCCACTAATTCCATACGGAACGCCGCCCGATAATGTTCATTGCATTTTGGGCAA
>JANOMP010000167.1:0-1190 GCA_031420365.1 Cytophagaceae bacterium | reverse complement strand
CTCACCACCAGTACGTTTCCAATACTCGCAGCATAAGGTGGTTTAGCAACTATTCCTGAAAATCGTCACTGAGAGACCTACTCTCATCTGTTATAAAGCATCAACAATCCGATGATTGTTGTTCAAGTCACACACGGTTTGGCGCTTGGCGCAGTGGCGGATTTCGGAGTACAAAACTGTCTGCCAGCACAGAACTTGACACGAAACACAACGCTTCATTTAACCACCGAACCGCCAATTTTTTATAGGTGCTGTTATGCGTTCGGCTTTTTTTTCTGTCAAGCAAGTTTAACAAAGTTGTCTTCAAGTTTTACGTTAAAATTAATTTCTGCTTTTAATGCTTTGAAAACTCTTAAAACGGTGTCAATTGTCGCACTGTTAGCACTGCTTTCAAGTTTAGAAATTTGAGCTTTCTGCACTCCAACAAGTTTGCCAAGCTCTTCTTGTGTCAAATGTCGTTCTTGTCTTGCAGATTTAATCATTTTTCCTAACACGTCCATACGAAGCTCGTATTCGTATTCGTCTCGGTCTGTTGTCCCAACTTTACCGATATACTTGTCTTTCATTTCGGTAAGTGAATAGGTCTTGATTTCTTTCGTTGCCATATTTTCTACTTTTTAGAGTTGTTATTAAAATATTTGTCTCTCAGTCTTACTGCACGGTCAATTTCATTTGCTGGCACTTTGTCAACCTTCTTTATGAAACCGTGGGTCGCAATTACCAATGTTTCCTTGTTGTCTGACTTGTCCCAAAATGCAAGCAATCTGATTTGAAGTCCACCAAATTTTGTGCGAAGTTCCCAAATTTCATTCTGTAATTTCTTGAACAATTTCGGGTCATTAGTCTGTTCAGCAAGGTCAATGTTGTAAAATATTTTTTTGATAGTCTTTGGGTCAAGTTCTGCTATAAACTCGTTTGCTTCTTCCATAAACCGTGTTTCAAAATATTTCATTTGTCAAATTGATTGTTAAACACTACAAAGATAAACAAAGTTTCTAAATTTGGAAACAAAAATTTTCGCCCTTTCCGTCTTGTTCGGTTTTTTAAGCTGACGCATAATCGAGTCACGCAAAGGAATCTCACCCTTGCGTTCTCACGGAACCGTACGTGAAACTCTCGCTTCATACGGCTCTTCATGTTAATAAATCACATAAATATATCAAAATATTCATGGATGTACCAACAACCAG
>JANOMP010000166.1:0-16138 GCA_031420365.1 Cytophagaceae bacterium | reverse complement strand
CAAATGAAAGGGAAAATGTATACTAGGCAACAAAATTTTGCATACGCTGAAAGAAATAGTTTTTTCTTTTGGGGACCAAGACAAACCGGGAAAAGTACTTTATTGAAAAATAGATTTAAAAACTCATTGGTATTCGATTTACTAATGTTTGATGTTTTTCAACGTTTTTTGAGAAATCCATCATTATTGAGGGAGATTATTCTGATAGAAAAACCTCTTGAACCCGTCATAATTGATGAAATACAGAAAATACCCGCATTATTAGACGAGATTCATTGGCTTATTGAAAACACCGAAACTCAGTTTATTCTTTCCGGATTCAGTCCTAGAAAAATATTGAAACAGGGTGTAAATCTTCTTGGAGGGAGGGCTTTGAGATATGAACTATTTCCGCTATCATCCACTGAAATTCCTGATTTTAACCTAATTAAAGCATTAAATTCTGGATTAATTCCGAGGCATTATGATGCCAAAAATTCCGAAATATTGTTAGCAGCTTATATAGGCAGTTATTTAGAAGACGAAATAATTGCTGAAACCAAAATTAGAAATGCTCAAGTATTCTCAAAATTTTTGGAAAAAGCAGCGTTTTCAAATGGAGAAATATTGAATTATACCAATATTGCCTCAGATTGCGGAGTAAGCAGTCCAGTGATAAAGGAGTATTTCAATATACTCAATGAAACCATGTTGGGTTCTTTTGTTGAGGTTTACAAGAAAAAGCCAAAAAGAAGAGTGATTTCTTCACCAAAGTTTTACTTTTTTGACGTGGGAATAGTGAATTTTCTTTTGAAAAGAAAAAACATAGAACCAGGAACTGAGAGTTTTGGACTGGCCTTCGAACACTTTATTTACCACGAAATCAGCTGTCATAGCAATTATTCGGGGCTTAATTATCCAATTCGTTTTTGGCGAACGAGCTCACAGTTGGAGGTTGACTTTATTTTGGGCGAAAACGAAGTGGCTGTGGAGGTGAAATCAACGGACAATGTTCAATTAAGGCATCTTAAGGGATTGAAAGCATTTGCTGAGGAATATGAAGTTAAACATAAAATTGTAGTGTCTAATGATTCCTATCCGAGGCTTGTTGGAGATATTCGAATTCTTCCTTGGAAACAATTCATTAAAATGCTTTGGGATGGGGAGTTAATAGGTAAGTGAACCTAGGCTATTTTATAACGTAAAAAATATATTTGGGTTTTAAAAAATAAAGGGCAATACAAGACTGGTAGGCTCGCCCGGGCAAATTCGCCCGAGGACGATGGAGACTGCCGGCATGAAATATGGCCAATGTATATTCTCGACTAACACTCACGCTAGGTTTAGCAATTGATGTTGAATAGTATAATCTTCGGGTTTAAAAAAGAGCGGAAGACGGGACTGGTACGCCAGCCCGGTCGAACCCGCCTCTGGACACTGGAGACTGCCTTCACGAAATATGGGTAAAGTATCTTCTCGACTAACACTCAACTTAGGTTTAGTAATTGGTATTGGAAAGTAGTTTAAAAAAAAGCGGAAGACGGGACTGGTACGCCAGCCCCGGTCGAACCCGCCCCTGGACACTGGAGATGCCCCGCAGGCTTTGAAGGCCTGTGTGCTAACCACTACACTACTTCCGCGAATTTCAAAAAAGTTTGCTCAATTCCATTTCAAACCCAATTACTGAAGTACTGATTAAGGTATCATCCTCAATTAATGGTTTATGATTTACAAAAGTTCCATTTTCACAACTATACTGCCAAATTACCTCTTTTTCGGGATCGACTATCCAATATTCTAAAACGCCAGCCTCTTGGTATAATTCAAATTTATTTTTCATTTCTTTACTTGAATTACCAGGGGAAAGAATCTCAACAATTAAATCTGGTGC
This sequence comes from Cytophagaceae bacterium, assembly GCA_031420365.1. Lineage (GTDB taxonomy): Bacteria > Bacteroidota > Bacteroidia > Cytophagales > Spirosomataceae > Leadbetterella. Next base: position 14,268 of record JANOMP010000166.1, on the reverse strand, counting down.
TCCTAAACAGCCTTTCTCATCTATCTTTGTTTCATCACATATTACGCAAATATCAGGCTGAACCACCGTAGTAACTAATTTGTCATCGGCGCTCTTTTCTAAACGAACATCAAATGGGGCATAGAAAACTTCGCAGCTTTTCAGCTCAAGATGTTTTTGAAGATTAAAGCCGATCTTGGCAGAAATACGCTGATGCCTACTCGCCGGAGCCGGAGACATTTCAAATACTTTTCCTTTAATTAACTCCACCCTCTCCTTTATTTTCCAACTTAAATAATCAAAATACGTATAGCTTTTTGTCCTGTCTAATTGCCCTAAATCTGTAATCTCCATATTTATTTTAGTTTATCCTCCAAGTGTCTTCGCTTATTGGCCGATAGTATTGTAATATCTCCGTCAAATTTAATGTTTTTAGCTTTATTAGCGTTAGCATCTACCTTTTTTTTGGCATTAGCTTTGTTTAAAGTCCTTTTAAACTCTCTTTCCTTTGCCTCTATTCGTATTTTTTCTTTTTTAATTAATCGGTTTGCCTTTTTTTCTACTATCAAAGCGTCATGTTTCTTTTGCTTTAGGCTTTTTTCTCTAATTAATTTCTCATTTGCTACTAGTTTATTTCTGGCTATCAGTGCTTGGTGTTCAGGATTTTGTGCTTCTATTTCTAACACCTGTTTTAATGCTAGTTTTACTGCTTTTTTCTTGGCATACGTTTCGCTTACTGATCTATGTTCTCCCAAAACATTTTTTGAATCGTTGAAAACTTTACAAGTAAATACACCACTTTCTATAGTTTGGATAATTTTTATTGGTCTCAAATAAAGTTAAAACTATGCAATTTATTGCATCTCACTTTAGTTTCTAAAAATTTTATAGCTTTGTGTTATGGAATTTCAAAGAATTGGAGGACATACAGTATCTGGATTGACTGCTCACATTGTATGGTCAACGAAATATAGATATTCAGTCTTGGAAGGTGATATTAAGATACGTTGTCGAACAATATTGATACAAATATGCGAGGCAGAAAGAGACAATATGTAAAGGTTATTTTTAGCAAATACTTAACTGATAAAGGTTATATTTAAGATAATTCAGTGGTGGTTTTTTGAAAAGCAATTTTAGAAAAGGCAATAAACTTTGAAAACTTCGATTGTAATACTCAAAATTTCAACAAATTATAATTTTTTAACAAGAAGCAATCCATATTAGAGTGAGGTTTAGGATAATAAAAAGCATAAACTAAAGGCAAGAATAATTTTTTTATTCAAAAAAACCACGAATCAATTAAAGGTTCATTCGTGGCTAAAAACACTATAATCGATAATATTGTCCTATTTAGTCTGAGCAGCCATCCACTCCATTACGGTGGTAGGTTTACCATTAAGCAAAACTTCCGATCCATCAAACTCAGTATGAGATTGATTGGCATGCGAATAAATCCATGACCAATGTCCGTTAAAATGATAATTTTCTCCTCCATACATGCCTGAAAGGTCTATTACGTGGTCATAATAGCTAAAATGCACATTTTTTGCCCCCGCTTTTTTCAATCTTTGATAAACAGGAACTACCGTCTTCAGAGGATCGGTCACTTTATCATCCTTAGAATGAATAAACCACATCGGAATATGCTTAATACTATTAATTTGATTATCAGTAATATATGCCGACTGATACGCCAATGCACTAATATACCCAGCTGCAAAATAGTTAGGTTCTTTCAAAAGCAATTTCAATGTCATATAGCCACCATTAGAGCAGCCACCGATATAAATACGCTTCTTGTCTATGTCAGGATGAGTATTAACATAGTTTTTGATCAATGCCAACAAGCCTATATTATACACATCTTCCCCATTTCCAGATTGAGTTTTTCCATCTTTATCGTGCATCCAAGCACCAGGCGTTTGAGGTACCAAAACATAAGAACCATTAAAATACCTTTGCAAATCTGATGAAGCATAATTAAAAGCCTTATTTCCCATTAGTGCAATACTAGGATCTGTTCCACCCTCGCCGCCGCCATGCAGCCAAATAATCAGAGGAGATTTAGTCGATAACTTTTTTGGAGCAAAATGAGCAAATGTCAAACTCTTGCCTGAGTCATATTCAAATTTTCCTGAGAAGTCAAAATTGTCAGCTATAGGCATAATTCTATTTTTTTCTTTGTTCCATACCTGGTTAGTCTTGGTATTAGTAACAATAAGGGTATAGTTTACCCACTGATTGCCTCGACAAGGTGCTTTTTGAGAATACTGCAAAGCCGAACCAATGGGTTGGTTAGGAGCAACATACATTACCAAAGTAGCAAAATTTCCTTCTTCAAGAGAATTACCCTTACTGTCAGACACATAGGCAAATACTATCAATCGATTACCTTTTGCGGAAGCGGGTGGCACTTCAGCACAGTTATGACTTCTTTCTGCTATAACTTGATAATCTGCCATATCTACTGATTTGGTAGGCGAATTCAAGCCAATAATTACTTTATTTACCATAGGGCCCCAATCAAAACCCTCCACTACAGCAGTATATTCAAAACTTTGGATCGATTGGGCAAATATTACATGATTTAAACCCAATGAGATTACCATTAACAATAGGATCTTAAGGAATTTTATTTGTTTCATTTTTATTAAGGTTTTTTTTGCAAGTTACATTTTTTGTTTCAAACTATAATTCAGGACCTATAAATTTCAGGGCAAACGCATTAAAATAATCACTAAAGCTAATTTTATTTAATTGCTTGATTGTCAATTATTTGTCTTGTTTTTTCGATATAAATTTTGTATATTTATCTAACAATCAGATAGATATAAAAAGCGATAAAAACACAATCATTGATTATTTTAGCGAAATGGGAGACTTTTGAATCGACAGAAAAAAGCAACATCGAAATTGAAATGATACATTTTTTCATAAAATTTTATAGCTAAGGAACGTGCATTAATTTCCTTTTTGCAAAAAATCTAATAGATCTGCTATTTGTTGGATGGAAAGTACATTTTCGAAGCCTTCCATCATTAATGATGTACCCGTAGAACGGAAACTTTTTATTTCTGACTTGTTTATATTCACTTTCTCTCCGCCAATTTTCTGAATGGTAAGTGATTTGTCCGATTCAACGGCAATTATACCCATGTGTACAATACCATTTTTTGTTTCTATTACGTGGTTGATATATTTTGGATCTACGGCCGCATTGGGGTCTAGTATTTCATGAAGTATTGTTGACTTACTTTTTCGGTTTATTTCAGTTAACACAGGGCCAACTTCATTACCGATACTGCCATATTTATGACAAGCACTGCATGTGTTTGTAAAAACGTCCTTCCCTTTTTTGCCATCGCCTTTTAAACGTAATGCTGGTTTCATTTTGTTAATAGCCTCTTGGCGGTTAGTAACCCCTGAATCGCTAAAAAGTTTCTTGGCTCTTCGTTTGGTATTTTCATTGTCTGTCCACCAAAGTAAAGTCCGCCTTCTTTCCAAATCAAAGTTCATTTCGCCTATATTGATTGCTCCATTTTCTAGTCCGGTTAATAATGCATCGTGATTGCTTTCTTTATACAATAACAAATCGCTGGCATATCTGCGGGTTTGTGGACTCAGGTCTTTCCAAATATTCACCACTTTTTTACCAATTTCGACATCTTTATAATTTGCGAGCTGCCTTAATGCACCTTCTTGTAATTTCAATGGTTGACTGTTTTTGAGGCATTCAAACAAAATACTTGATTTTTGAGCATAAGGCAAAAAGTCTAATAGTCCTAAGTATTGAATCCTTATCGAATCAGGAAGGGTTGAATTCAAAACATTTTTTGTTGCTTCTTTACTGTATTTAATAAATCTAGTGGAAGCATTTAAACCCACTTTATTTCGTAAAGTTGCAATTTCTTTCAACAAGCCAATACTAGCATCAGTTTCTATTTTTTCAATAAAAGGTTCAATTTTGGAACCTTTTAATTTCATTGTATTTGCATTAAGCTGTTTTATAATCACTTCTATATTCTTATCACTTAAATTTGTTTCGCTGAGACATTTGAGTATAATCTCTAATTTTTCGATATTTTCGTTGGCATTGAGGGCTAATGAAGCCAATAGTTTGGGATTAATTGATTTTTGTTTAAGCAATAATCCAAAGATTTCAGCTGATTTGCTTTTTGAAACAATGGTCAATGCTGCGATATTCCAATCGTCCATAGGGAGCTTTGCAGCATTTATGATTGCATTGTAAATCTTTTGAGTATTTTTTTTATAAATAGGAAATGATTCTTCTAATGTACTTATGCTTAAGGCAGCTTGCATGCGTACACGCTGATCATTATCTTTCAAAAGCTTTAGGCTTTCTAATAAAATCAATTCATTTTTTGAAAAATAAGTTTCGCAAATTTTTAATACGTTTTCTCGAATCTCAGGAATTTTGTCTTTTAATGCAGATTTTAGTTCTTCGTAATTAAGTTTTCCTGAATACCCTAAAATCCAAAGGGCATGTAGCCGGGCAAATGTATTTTCAGAAGAAAGTAATTTTCTTAATTTAGTCTCTGTTTTTAATGCTATGGTATTTTCCATTATTAACCTATGAGCGGTATTTCGCACCCATTGGTTTGGATTTGAAAGAGCAGAAATTTGACCTGAAAGTTTTTTCAAAGTTTTAAAATCAAATGTTTCTACACTTTTTAATGGTGTTATTCGATAGATACGGCCCTGCTTTGTTCCCGCTTTCATATCAAGGGTTTTTTCAATTTCGTCAGGAATCCATTCTGGATGCTCAATTACTTTTCTATACATGTCAATTACATACATTGCTCCATCTGGACCTACGCTCATATTTACTGGCCGGAAAGCACGGTCTCGACTAGCCAAAAACTCTTTTTGTTCTACAAGTCTTTCTGCTTCAAATGATGCTCCTTTGGATTTGATTTTATCAACATGAATTAGATTTAAAACCACATCGGCGATCCAAATTGTGTTATTGTATTTTTTTTCAAAAGCTCCACCTCCATAATATGTAACCCCGCAGGAGCCAGAAAAATATCCGGATTGTTCGGGATGATTTACTCTTTCTTCCTGTTCTCCGATAGGGAATACTCTGGCTAATCCGTTTTCATCATGGTTTGAAACATTTTCTAGTGTATGTTCATTAAGCAATGCTTTACCAATTTGATAACGATCAGGAAACACTAAATGAGAAATATGTGTAAGGTTATGGGTTTCAAAAATGCGACCGTATTCATCCATTGCTAGCCCAAAGCCGCCAGAAGATTTCCCAAGTCGTTCCATTTTTCGAGTTTCAAGATTAAATCTGAAATCCTGACCTCTTAAATCTAATTTATTGGTAGAATCTCCCCACCAAAACGGAGAGCCATCATTACCTCCATTTGCTGCATAAATCCAATTGTCGATTCCATACGTTAAGGCGTTGTAATTGTGTTGAAGGTTTCCTGTAGAAAATCCTCCCATCAAGGTATCAATTTTCTCTATTTTATAATTCTGATTTTTGTCGTGAAGATGTAACAAATAGGGAGGAGCAGCCACCAAAACTCCTTTTTTATAGGGCATAAATGAATTAGCTAAACGCAAGTTTTCAGCAAATACAATAGAGCTATCATACACTCCATCATTATTTTTATCTTTTAATACCAATAAACGGCTTTGTTTTTTTTCGTATGGATATCCTGGCATTTCTAACACTATGACATCACCGTTTTCATTAAATTCTAAATCTACTGGGTCAACAATTAAGGGTTCAGAGGCTACTTTTTCTAGATTAAAATCATTTTCAATTTCAAAGCCTTCAACTGATTTAGTTTTTGAGCAAGAAAAAGATAACAAGATGGATAGTGGAATGAAAAAATATGCTTTTTGCATCATGTCTATTTCTGGGAAAATATTTGCAAAATAATATTTTTAAAATAACAATGCTATTAGAATTCCATTAATACATTCATTCTAAAAGAAACTTTAATCATTTTATTTGAATTTCAATTCTGGGAATGGTAATCTTTGTCACAAATCATAAATGTCGATTGAAGAACAAAAGCGTTTCGGCAAGATGTTCTTTCCAATATTCCCATGTATGACCGCCCGAAAACTCTTGGTAAATATGAGGAATGGCATTGGTTTTCAGTTCTTCATGTAATTTTCTATTGTATTTAATTAAAATATCGTCGCTACCGCAATCGAAACGAAAGGGGGGTAAAATATTTTTGTTTTTTATAAACCAGTCTATGACTCCATCATGTATTGTTGCGTCTGCTTGTAATTTCTTAAAATCAGAAACAAACTCTCTAATTTGATTAAAATGTGTAATGGAAGAAAGACCTGAAAACGCTTTAAATATATGGGGGAATTTAGCTCCCAATCGCAATGCCCCAAAGCCACCCATTGATAATCCTGCAATGAATATGGGAGATTTTTCGGTAATTTGTGTGTACTGTTCTTTCATTACTTGAATTACATCTTCAACAATCCAGCGTTCATAATCTGCGGTTTTATGCGGCACATATCCACTTCCATCAGCATATAAACCGTCGGAGGGCATTGCCAAAATAATAGGTTTTATTATACCTGAATCTATCATATTTTGAGCAGTTCTGTGGGCTTCACCTTTAAATGCCCAGGCCCAATGACTTCCAAAAACTCCATGTAATAAGATTACTAGTGGCGTTCCTAACTTTAAGTTGGAAGGTTTAAAAACGCTTATGTCTGCTCTTTTTTTTAATGCATTACTTTTTATTGTGATAAAGTCTAAGCCTTGAAATTCAGCTTTTTCTGTTGTAAAAAATTGACTCATTTAGTATATTATATTATTTCTGAATCTATTGATTTGAATAAAAATTAATTGAAAACTATTATTTTAAGGTAAATTAGAAAATAATTACTCCTTTAGCATTACGTCCTGAGTGCATATCAGCAAAAGCTTTTGACAAATCGTCCAGCGAGTAGGTCTGAGTAACCATTTTGTCCAAAATCAATTCGCCTTTGGCATATAGATTTTGTAAAATCGGAAAATCAATTTGGGGGCGGGCTTTCCCATATAAAGGATTGATATATATTTTATCCCATTCAAATAGATTCATATCCATTACGATTTCTTGTTCAATCCCACTTACTTGAACCGCCATTCCTGCATTTCGTATCATTGCCAAAGGAGCTGCCCCTAATTCCGGAATAGCTGTACATTCAAAAGCATAATCAGCACCTCGCCCATTGGTCATCGATTTTACTATTTTTGATGCAAGTAGCAAACCCTTATCGTTTTCATCGGCAAGAACGATTTCAGTTGCTCCATATTCTTTTGCCATTTCAAGTCGTAATGGGTTTACGTCCACAGCAATGATTTTATCTGCTCCTGAGATTCTTGCACCTTGAATCACATTTAAACCAACTCCCCCTGTGCCCAGAACCACAACCGAAGAACCAGCTTTTACTTTAGCTGCATTGACCACCGACCCGTAACCAGTCATTACACCACACCCCACTATAGCCGCTGATGAAAAAGGCATTTCGACATGTATTTTTACGCAAGCGGCTTCCCTTACTAGTGTATATTCAGACATAGTTCCTAAGCAAAATGCCCTTTCTATGGGTGAACCATTAAGAAGTGTAGATTGCAAGGTGGCATGTCCTTCACTCAATTTATTCCCGGCAGTTACAGCCGAATTTCGCTCACAAATGTGCTGATTGCCTTCTTGACATTGAAAACATTCGTAACAAGGTATTGCCCAATTAAGCATTACTTTATCTCCCACTTGCAAAATTTTCACTTTTTCACCAATTTTTTTCACTATACCTGCCCCTTCATGGCCCATAACCAATGGCTTTCCCCAAGATTTAGAGTCCCAGTCGGTATGGCATACCCCAGCAGCCTTAATTTCTACCAAAATTTCATCTCCTTGCGGGTCTGATACTGAAATTTCTTGAATCGAAAACGCTCCCTTTCCATCTGAAATAGCTGCCTTAGACTGTATCATTTACTAAAAATTACAGGATTAAGTTCAGTATCTATTACCTCTCCAATTTTTGCACCCGGACACCATACTTCCCAATCTTTCTGTTGATTTTCATTTTCAGGAGCTTTCAATACCATTTCTTTGTCCATGTAAATCATTGTCATTACTTTTCTTACTTCATTGGTTTGATTTGCTCCTGCTCGGTGAAATACCCAACCCGAATGAAAGCTTACTTCTCCGAGCTCAAAAGGCTCAATAACATGCTTAAAATCGGTAACACGTAGCTTTTGTTCAATCTTTTGTTCGCTTTCATCTCCAATTGAAAGTTCGCGTCCTTCTACAATGGCGTGACTTGCAGCACTAAATTCCAATGGACCCATCTCAAGTGGAACAGTTTGTAAAGGAATCCAAGCGGTTACGGTTTTATCTGAACTAAGTGGCCAATAATACTGGTCTGCATGCCAAGGCGTAATACCTCCACCCGCTTCTTTAAAAAGAGCCTGATCATGGTAAAGCCTAACTCCATTAGTTTGAATAAGCTGTGCCGCTATTTGTCCTAATCGCTTGTTTAAAACAAATTCTTTACAGGTTTCATCTTCCTGCCAAAGATTAAAAATCTGCAAAAATGCCTTCCCATAGGTATCTCTTTGGTCAATAGGTTTATCTTGGGTGTTGATTTCGTTAACTTTTTGAGTAATTGCTTTTTCATAATACCTCAAAGTTTCAGCATCAAAAACATTTTTGAGTTTAATGTATCGGTTTTTTTGATAAAAAGCAATGGCTTCATCAGAAAGAAAGTAGGGCTGGTTTAATGTATTTTTCATTTCTAGTTTTTTTGCAAGTAGGTATTTTTTCACAAAAGTGATTAAATAAAAGTTAAAAGAGTTTGATTTAATTTTCTAATTATTGTCTTATTTTGTCATAATTGATAATTTTGTTGTAAAAAAATGAAAAAATGAAACTATGAAAGCAGTCTTTGAGAAATTAGAAGCCCAAAGATTTAATTCGTTTATAATACGTCAGATTGAATTACCTAATTTTGATGCTCCCTTTCATTTTCATCCTGAATTTGAACTAACTCTAATATTGAAAGGAGAAGGTCAACGCTATGTAGGTTCTCAAGTTAATGCATTTATAGATGGCGATTTGGTTTTTTTAGGATCAAATCTGCCGCACTGCTGGGTAAATCAGCCTTCGGAAAATAAAAATGTTTCTTCCATTGTAATTCAGTTTGGAGACACATTTTTAGGAAATGATTGGATAAATTTACCTGAAATGCAAAAAGTCAAGTCTTTTTTTGATAAGTCAAAAATGGGTATTGAAATAGTTGGGGTGGCTAAAGATATAGTTTCTGAAAAAATATATGGGATAGTTCAGGAAAGTCCTCTTCAAAGAATGGTGACATTGATAGAAATTCTGGATATACTAAGTAATAATCAAAATTATTTATCTTTAGATTCTTATTATTTCGAAAATAATTACAACCAATCCGAAACCTCTAGATTTCAAAAAGTATTCTCATTTATGATCGAAAATTTTAAGGAAGAAATTCGTTTGGGGCAAATCGCTGATATTGCCGATTTATCTCCCACATCGTTTTGTAGATATTTTAAAGGCATTACGAATAAGACTTTTAGTGAGGTAATAATTGAATTTCGATTACAGTTTGCTTCTCAGTTGCTTTTGAAAACAAAATTACAAGTTAAAAATGTGGCCCTCGAAAGTGGGTTTGGTGACGTGCCTTATTTTAACAGACAATTTTTAAAATATAAAGGTATTACACCATTGGAATACAGACGGAAGTACTTTTTTAAATAAAATAAAGGCATTACAGGATTTAGAGTGGAGAAATATTCATTTGTGAAATCTTTTAGAAAACAAATAGCTCATTTTCCCATTAATCTCATTCCGAATATATTCGGACCGTCCGTATGAAAATTTTAAGAAAGTTAAATTGCTAATAGCTAGATAATTAATTTAAAAATTCATGGCGGACGGCCGAGTTAGGATTTTTTTTTGTGAGTGTTTTTGGCTGAGCTGGCATTCCAGTTGGCCCGACATTCGGATTTTTTCAATTGGACAGGCATACCTGCGATCCGCCGACGCGGAAATTAAGGCTAACAACAAATTCAGTAAACAGCAATCATTAATTAATTTTATAAAATTCAGGGGTTCACTCTAAATCCTGTAAATCCAAAAAAAATAGAAGTGTTCATTCACAAATCGTAAATCAAACACACGCACAGTTAAGGAATTTTTTTGGCCAATTTAATGGAATAAGCACAAAGTGTCTCCAGAATTATTTAAACTGGTACGGATATGAAGGAAAAAATTCTAAAAACCAAGTCAGCAATTAAAACTTGGGTACTGACGGGGATGCTTTCGCCAATGGCGTACCAATTCGATATACTTTTTAAGCAAAATACTGCTAATATTAGAACAAAATTAAATTTTTCAAATAAATAAACTCAATTTTTGCAAAATCATAGACCATTTAGGTATTGATAATACTTCTTTTGTTTTTTATTAAACTCAAATTGTAATCCTGTATTCATTGTATATCCTTGATTTCGGTTTTGAATAATTATACCTTTATATTCTTTTTTAAAGTCATATTTAAATTCGGCGGAAGTCATCCATCGGACGTTTTTACCTATTTTAACAGAAATATCTGCTGGTACGAAAATGTAGAAACAATAATAAATCAAATAGTCTAGGTGGATTTCTATTAATTAGTTTTGAAATGAAAGGTAGCGAAAAAAAAAGTACAAATAAAAATTTAAAATTTATTGGAGCCGTAGCTAAAACTACATTGAAGACATATTGTTAAATATTATAAAGTAATTTGATTTTGGAGCATTTTGTAATAAAAAGTAATTTATGGATGGACCTTTAATTGAGCAAGTAAATATTTATTTTTGTTTTTTAATTTTCTTTAAAGTGGAGCTTTCTAAAGAATAATAAATAGTTGTAATTAGATAAAAAAACTAAAAATGAATACTATTCCTTTCTTTCTTGTTGATGTTTTTGCAGAAAATAGGCTGGAAGGCAACCAATTAGCTGTTTTTAATAATGCTGATCAACTAAATATAGAAACCATGCAAGCCATAGCCAAAGAAACAAATTTGGCCGAAACCACTTTTATTACTGGTAAAAAAGAAGGTAGCTTTGATGTACGCATATTTACTGCTGAATATGAAATGCCATTTGCGGGTCATCCTACCATTGGCACCGCGGCGGTAATTTTTCAAAAAATAGGTGGAAATAGGCAATTGGAATTGGTACTAAATCTAAAAATTGGACCAGTAAGAGTTTATCAAAAATCTGGTTTATTCCAGTTTAGCTTAACAAATGGGGCTATTTCAAAAACTTTGCAAAAATATGAAATAGCAAAGATGCTGGGACTTTCTGAAAGTAAATTGGGTAAATTTCCTGCAGAGATAAGTTCTACTGGATATCCTTTTTTGATGGTGCAGATTGCAGATTTAGATACCTTAAAGCGTATTTCTATCGCCCCAACTGATCTATTAGTTTTTTTACAAAATCACAAAATTCATAAATCAAATTCGCCTGATAACTATACGGTAGGTATTTTTTGTTTTTGTTTGGAAGCCGAAAGAGTAGAAAACGATATGCATAGCCGAATGTTTTTACTACAAGACAATGCCATTTTAGAAGACCCAGCTACTGGCTCAGCCCATACCGCTTTTTCATATTATGCGCATAAACATGAGATTTTCGAAAAGTCCTTCCAAAAACGCTCAGAACAAGGCTTTGAGATTGGCCGACCGTCTATTCTCCACATTGCGGCATCTGAAGATGGCATTGTGACTTTGGGCGGGCAAGTGCAATTTATTGCATCGGGAATTTGGGAGATTTAATAAGCTATAAAAGAACTATTTACAAGTACATTCATTTTAAATAAATAAACCACTATGGACTAAAAGTCCATAGTTTTCATTCAGACTGAAAGTCTGCCTACTCGACGATGAAATTTGTATTGTCATTTGAATCAGGATTTCTATGATGTTCCAAATATTCATTTACCATTTTATCTATAATATTTCCCGTGCTCCAACAACCAAATCTTATTGCCCAAAAGTGACGAGTCCAATATTTTTTCTTTAACTCCGGGAATTTCATTTGCAATTTTCTTGATGAACGCACTTTTAACAACTTTACTACACAACTCAAATCTTGAGATGGTCTATATTCTACGTGCATATGAATATGATTCTTTGATACAACTCCCTTCAAAATTTGTACCCCTTCTGCTTCACATATCTGTATCAATATCGTTCGACAACGTATCTTAATATCACCTTCCAAGACTGAATATCTATATTTCGTTGACCATACAATGTGAGCAGTTAATCGAGATACAGTATGTCCTCCACTTCTTTGAAATTCCATAACACAAAGCTATAAAATTTTTAGAAACTAAAGTGAGATGCAATAAATTGCATAGTTTTAACTTTATTTGAGACCAATAAAATCCTTCAAAGGCACGCATTTCAAACTCATAGCCAAACCTTTAAATCCTGTACCCAATTGGCATAGAAAAAAGGGCTGTATAGCCTTATTTTTGGTAGATGAAGTATTTGTCAATTGAGTTTTGGGTTGTTACGATTAGTATAAATCAAAATGATAGTTACTTATTGAGATTCATTAGAAAGAGTCTTACATTAAAAAATTATCTTATATACAGTGTTTTACAAATATTTAAACAGTATTTTTTTTTAAAGAAAAACTGAAAAATTTTAGTGAATTAAGTAATTACCTAATTAAAACCAATCGTTGTTATAACATGATTTAAAAATAGATTTACCTCAAGTCAACCAAATTGATTAAATTGAACTTTGTTTGTCCAAATACTTGTAGAAAATGTTACCAGATAAAAATATCAAAAAAAAAGAGGGTTTTCAAGGCCAAAAGGGAATTATCATTCCAAGAAAGATATTAAATAATTTGGTAGAGAAGAACAAAATTGTAAATAACCTTTATATTACCGATATCGGATTTTATCCCAAAGCCAGATTTCATTATAGAGAAAGACTACACGGAAGCGAACAAAATATATTGATTTGTTGTGTGGAAGGAATGGGAGAAATTACAATACAAAAAGTAAAATATGTTTTAAACCCGGGTGAATTTGTTGTAATACCCGCCAAAGTAGAACACAAATACGTTTCTGTTGAAAATAATCCATGGTCCATCTATTGGGTGCACTTTAAAGGCAGTATAGGGAATTCTATTATTGATTTGGTAAATAAGAAAATGCTTGGATACAAGGGGGTGCTATACAATGTCAAAAATATAATTACACTGTTTGAAGAAATTTACAGCCAATTAGAGAATGGGTATAGCTCAGATAATTTGACCTATTCAAATATGTGTTTCTGGCACTTTATCACCTCATGTATTTATAAAAATCAACGAGATACTTTAAATATTGAGATTCCAAAAGATTCGATTGGTTTAGCCATAGAATTTCTGAAAATAAATTCAGACAAATCTTTGAGTCTTCAAGACATAGCGAATCAAGTAAATTTGTCACCCTCCCATCTTTCTTTTCTATTCAGAAATAAAACTGGTTTTTCACCAATCGAATATTTCAACCATCTAAAAATGCAAAAGGCTTGTCAATACCTTTTGTTTACTGAAAATAGAATCAAAGAAATTTCTTTTGAATTGGGCATAAATGACCAATACTATTTCTCGAGATTATTTAAAAAAGTGATGGGAGTTTCACCAGAAGACTATAGAAAAAAAAGGAGAGTGTAATAATTATTATTAGTTTGAGATTCGAATAGAAAAAATTTACGACTCAATTTCCCCGTTCCGTATGCATTAGTAATAAGATTTTAGTTTTAAATAATTCTTAATGAGGCGAAAATACATCTTCCATTTGCTCCAATGTCTTGCCTTTGGTTTCTTTGACTTTGGCTTTTATAAACCAAAACCCCAACAAACATATAACTGCATACAACCAAAAAGGACCAAAAGTGCCTAATTTCTCCGCTAAAATGGGAAACGTAAATACCAAAACAAAATAAGCTGCCCACAAACATAACACGGCAAAAGAGGAAGCCTTACCACGGATTTCGTTCGGGAAAATCTCTGAAATAAGCACCCAAGTAACTGGAGCAATGGTGGAAGAGTAAATACCAATGGCTCCTATGTTTGCATTGCTAAATTAGTATTTCAAAATTAATGGTTTTAATCAATAATTTTTTACTTTAATTTGATAAAAAAAGTGAAGGGATGAGAGCCTGCCGATGGCTAAATAACTCATGAAGTATATTCTCCGATAGATATG
>JANOMP010000165.1:0-1413 GCA_031420365.1 Cytophagaceae bacterium | reverse complement strand
TATCAATATGCAAAAGCTTAAAAAACTTATTGAACTTACTAATTATGGAATTACTCAGCAAGTTTTTTTTTTATTTTTTTTGCTATTTATCGGCGAAATTTTGTCAATTATCAAGGATTACTCAAGTCACCATTTTATGGTACCTACCAAATTTCACTTTTAGAGATATCTTCTAAACTTATAAGAATCTACTGAACTATTTTACTTCTGAAAATTAAGTAAAGTTTGTTTACAGAATTCTGTCAAGAACTTAGGGGGATCTAAATTGTAAATAACTATCCAGTTTTGGAAGGAAAAACTATTTGGTTGGGACTTAATACGATTCTATTTCAATTATTTTATCCAATAGGTCATGCTGATTTAGCAATATCCATTTTTTCTTTTTTATTGAATATTTTAATTTATAAATTTCTTCTTTTTTAAATTCACAAGTTACGTATTTGAATTCACTATTTACTTTGTCAATTACGAATGTTCCATTTTCCATGTTTTCAATATATTCCTCCTCATCAGGAGGAGGGGTTGTGTCAGTCAGAGTAACATTATTTCCACCACGAATAAAATGAAACATTATCGAATAAAATCGTAATGCTGGTAGGTCAAAACTATATTTTCCGTACTCATTATAAGAAAGAGTGTTGACTAAGGAAGATGTGTTGTCTGCCGATATTATTTTGATATTTTCAGTTTGAGTTGTTGCAATGGTTTCCATATTTGTTGGTGTTTCAAAATGTTTTTGTAACCATATTGTTGTTCCGCCAACAACTAAAAGCGACACCATTGCTATCATGTTACGGGAGGAAAACTCACCTTCTCCAACTATTGGGGGCTTTATTTCATCCATATAATCACGAATTAGGAAATATGCAGCTACTAACCCAGCACCTAAATTTAAATATAAAAAGAATGGGATTAAGTTAGATAAAAATGAAACATTACTTACAATCGTTTGAGTTAACCAACCTTTGTTGTAATCAAGCAGCAAGTAGATTGCACATAAAACCGGTATGGCAAAAAAGTATTTTTTTTCTTTGAAAATTGAAAAACCAAGTATCAATGTAATAATTGCTGTATTAATTAATATTAACCCTAAAATCCGCAAGGTTATTTTCCAGCAGTTCTTGTTTTGTAAATCTATACAATTATTTTATACTTTTTGACAATTTCCGCATTTTCAATACCTTTTTTTCTGGTGTTCTATCATAATTTGTATTTGGTTTTTTATTTCTTGCATTATTTTTCATTTATACTTTTTGCGAAGCTATTTTATGTGTTTTTGTGTATGGAATCCCTCTGACTTGTTTTTTATAAGTCCTGTAATATTCGTAAAGTCTTTATTATTAGTTAGTTTTAGGTTTTTGCCAGCTTACTGTAATCTTTATCGGTAAATAGCTTTAAGACGTGTTGATCGCT
>JANOMP010000164.1:0-9403 GCA_031420365.1 Cytophagaceae bacterium | reverse complement strand
TTCTTTTGCAACATCACCCACTCAATTACGCCTTATATAACTGGGGTCGCACTCGACTTTCTATTCGTAGACCCAGACTTTTGCCGCCAGCTTCTTCAGCCGGGCAGGCGTACCTGTTTGTAGTCACCCACAACACCCTTGATATTAGCTAACACTTCCTACTGCAAAGTGTGTTCGGGACTTGCACCCTATAGTTTATTGCCATGCCTGACACACAAAAAAAGAGGTTTCCGTTGGGAAACCTCTTTAAAATTAAAAAAATATTTTTTATTACTTATTTAATATCAAGTTTTGAGTCATTGCTTCCGCTCCATTGATTACTCTAACAGTAAGATTAGTGGTAACTAACCCTTGAGGAAGTGTATAAGCTTTTCTAAGATCTTTCACAACTCCGTTCATTTTCATAATTACTCTTCCGTCTTGATTTGTTATATCAACAGTAATCTTATCGGTATCTCTCATTCCAATAAGTTTTAAATTAAACTCACCTTGTGTTGGATTAGGCCAAATTCCTATTTCTTTTACTAGGTTCTTTCCTTTACCCGATGTAAACAAAGTAGGAGAACTTGCATCTCTTAAACGGTTTGTTTCTTTTACCCAAACACCATCTTTCAAATATGTTAGCTCGTTGTTATTACCTAAACTCACATCCACTCCATTAGAATTTGAAGATTTCAAAGACCAATATTCAGTTTGATTAATTTCCTCAATATTATAATCTAAATTGGAAGATACATCCATTGGGTTTCTAGAAACGTATTCAGCTTCAATAGTTCCTCCTTTTGAATTAACAGCCTCAAAAGATTTTAAACTCATTCCATCACCTAAGGGGAAATTGAATGAAGTATTTCCATTTTTTCTCATTTTACCTGTAACATGTGAAAAATCACTAGCTCCTGATTGAGTAGAATTTTCTGACATTTCTATTGGAGATATTGCATTTACAATTCCATTGTTTAAAATAAGTTTATTGTCAATTCTTACAATATTTTGAAAATTCACATCATTATGAATTGAAACATTAGAAAATTCAATAGCTTGAGTTCCACCAAATGTCTGAGGCGAATTTCCATCAACAACCACTTGACCTTTGGAAACTAATTTAGCATTGTTTTTCAAATCACCTTTTAAATGCATTTTGCCATTATTTGTAAGGTCACCATTATTTACTACATCTGTACCGAAACTAACTAAAGCTCCATCTGAAATGAAAATATTGGTGGAGCTAACTACTTGTGCACTACCATCTAAAATTAACAATCCTAATCCTAGTGTAAATATGATTTTTTTCATAACAATTGTTTTTTTCTTGTTTGATTATTTAAAATTAATACCTTAATTCTGAAATAAAAAATTATATATTCATTTTTTATTAAATGGTGCAACTCATTTAATAGAGCCTTTCCAACAATATTAATTCATCCACCCTTTCCACTTCATCCATTCTTCTAATCTTTTATACCAATCTGCTACTGGACCTTTAGTAGTATTCTTTAAAGAAAAACCATGACCACCACTATCATATAGATGTAATTCTGACGGAACACCTTTATTTTTTAAAGCTTTGAAATAACTAATACTATTTTCAACATTTACCCAATCGTCAAAAGCATGAACTAAAAATGAAGGTGGAGTATCGGATTTCACTAGTAACTCATTTGAATATTGTTCTATTTTCTCAAAAGAAGGGTTTTTGCCTATTAAATTGTCTCTTGAACCTGTGTGACCAAATTTGTCAGAAAAAGAAATAACTGGATAAATTAAGATAGAGAAATCTGGCCTAACACTTATTTTTTCATCTGTAATCTCTCCTATTTGTGAATAAAAATGTGTTGAAGCTGTTGCCGCTAAATGACCACCTGCGGAAAAACCCATTATACCAATTTTGTTTGAATTTATTTTATATTTTTCTGCATCTTTTCTGATTAACCTAAAAGCCTGCTGAACATCTTGCAATGGCCTAATTTCAGAATTTTCAAATAGTTCTGGTTGTGGAAGTCTATATTTCAGCACAAAAGCAGTTACACCTCTTTGAGCAAACCACTCACCTAATTTTGTTCCTTCATAATCCCATGCTAAAATATAGTATCCTCCACCAGGGCAAATTACAACTGCTGCATCACTAACTTTATTTTTAGGAGTGAAAACCGTTAATGTTGGATTCACTATATTTCTTAATCTTATTATTCCATCATTTTGGGTTGATACATTAGTTTCAGAAATTGTTACTTCACTTTTAAGGCCTGGAACTTTTGATTCATATAATGGGATTATCATTTTTTGAGAAAAACCTAAGTGAAAAACAAATAATAAAAATAAGATATTTTTTTTCATATTAATTTAAGAGTAGTTTATTAAAAATTACTGGCATCCGAGAAAAAATAAAAACAAAATAAATTCCTTTGATCACAAAAATAACCGTTTTAAAAATTTGAAATAGAGAATTTTTATCATATCTTAAATAGCTAATTATAAAATTTTAAAGGGGAACGCCCTTTAGGTTTATTCGATTCGGCGTACCGATTTGTGAATGTTTTTTGGCTTGAGTCCGACCGTTCGGCTTTTTTTCGATTGGACCGGAAAAAGTAAGGCCGTCCGCAGGACACACAAAGTATAAAAATTAGGGGGTCTTTTTTGAAAATCTAAAAAATGGTCCCGATTCGGCGACCCGATTGAAAAGTCATTTAATAAGGTTTTTTGTACAATTTGAAATTTAGTCGGATGCCAGTAATTAAAAATAAGCTATTATTACAATTCTTTTATAAATTCGGTCACTTTAAATTCAGTCCTACGATTAATTTGATGATCAGCTTCATTTTTTGCATTCTGTATTATCAATTCCGATTCACCATAACCTTTTGCAGAGAGTCTTTCTTTACTTATTCCTTTTATAGCTAAATAATTTATAGCAGATTCTGCTCTCTGTTGAGAAAGTCTATTATTATATATTTCCGAACTTCTACTATCTGTATGAGACCCTAATTCTATTTTAATTATAGGATTATCATTTAAGATTTGAACCAATTTATCTAATTCTAAGGCTGCATCTGGTCTGATATCATATTTATTTAAATCATAATAGATATTTTCAAGTTGAAATGTTTTGCCTAAAAACACTTGTTCTAAATTTAGATTAACAAAATAAGTAGTGTCTGTAACTGCTTTTTTTAATAAAACTGGAGGAATGGTTCTTCCAAACATTGAAAAACCTTCTCTTTTTGCCAAATAATCTTTTTTATCAGCTAATATTAAATAGTCTGTATCTTCTGTTAAAGGAATAGGTCCAAACTTTCCAAATGAAGTGCTAAGCTCTGTTACCAACTCTTCAATCCCTGATTCAATTTTAAATATTCTTATTCTTGCCGAATCTAAATTTATTAATTTATTTTCCGATATACTGCTTACAGTTCCCGCAAGAAAATAATTGATAGTTTTATTTTCTTTTTGATCGCCCTCTTTTTCTTTTGGTGTATTAGCCAATGGGTCTTTTGGGGTAGTTCCCTCAGTTTCAATTGGTTTTTGAGGAGCTTGATAAAAATAAATATCATCATTACCATTTCCGCCAACTCTGTTTGATGTAAAAAATACATTGCCATTTTCGTCAACCGAGAGCCCAAAATCGTCGAGAGAAGAGTTGTAGGGTAAACCCATATTTTCAACAGTAATTTTCCCACCTGACCGAATTGCAACGAACAAATCCAATTTCCCTAAGCCTGGATGACCGTCAGAAGCGAAATAAAGTTTACCATCCTCTGCAACAAAAGGAAACATTTCGTCTCCGGCCGTATTAATAGCCTTTCCCATGTTTGTGGGATTACCAAATCTCCCTGAAGCATCCATGTTAACTCTGTAAATATCCAATCCACCTATCCCACCAGGCCTATTCGAGCTAAAATATAAGGTTTTCCCATCTCTTGAAAAGGCAGGTGAACCATCCCAGGCAATAGAATCAGAGGCACTTATAAGTCTGGGTTCAGTCCATCCTTTGTTTGGGACTAGCCTACTTAAATACAAATCAACATCAGGTGAAGTGTCTTTTCTTTTTCCAGTGTTTCCTCTTGCAAATACCATAGTTTTACCATCAGGAGTAAAAGTTGGAGAGCCTTCATTTCTATCGGAAGCAAATAGTGAAATACTAAAAGGCTCAGAAGGGCCAATTATACTTAAATCTTTATTAACCTTTGTTTTGTAGATACCCAAAAAAGGAAGTCCATTAGAATAGCTTTTCTCTTTTTTAGTTGCAGAATAAATAAAATATCCATCTTTTACAATTCCTGAAAACTCAATGCTACTGGTGTTAATTGCACTCAAGTTTTTGAATTCTAATTCCGATTTTTTTGATTTAATGTCAGCAATAAGTTGTAAGGTATTAATTTCTCTTAATGCTCGCTCGTTTAATACTTTGTTAGTAGTTTTTGAGTTAATGAATTTTTCAAATTGTGGTTTTGCTAAATCATATTCTTCGTTTGCTTTTAGTGCATAAGCATAATAAAAAATAGCCTCTAAAGATTTAATATTAAGGGAAAAGGCTTTTTCATAATAAGGGATAGTCTCAACCCATCTATTACTTAAACGATACGACTCTGCAATTTTGAAATTCAGTTCGCTTTCTTTTGAAGAGTCAATTACTTTAACTTTCAAAAATTCTTTAATCGCTAAATCATAAAATCCATTGTCAAAATTTGTCAAGCCTCTTTTGTAGTTTTTTAATTGCCCAAAACTAAAATGGCCGCAGAATAAAATAAAAAGTAAAAAGACTAATTTCTTGATCATATTAAAATAAGAAAACACTAAAATTATTACACCTTATAAGGGGTTAGATTAGAAATAATGATAATTCTAAACAAATATAAAACGCTTTGAGCATTTTATTGTTGCAAAAGACTATAAAATTCTTAATCCATAATTTAAACAAAAGAATAAATCACACTAATTTCGATGAATTTATTTATTATATTAGTCTTGGTATATATTCACAAATTAAAGTTGCATTATGACAGCCTCGATTAATTCAGATTTTTTAAATAAGAATTTAGTAATCTGCAAATTAAACCATTGAAGAATTAAAAAGTCTTTCAAAATCTAATTTTCAATAAATAAAATGACTTAAATAGGCTACATTTAACTAGTTTTTAAGCATTTTTTACCATTTAATGAAGTTTTAATAAAAATATTTGTAAATTAATTTGCAAGTAAAATAATTATTTTTATCTTTGACCCGATTTCGAGTTATTCTTCGTTTGCACTCTTTGGTTTTACATTGATCTTGGATTTTGCTACGTTAGTTCAGCTCTTATTTTTTTAAATTATTTAATATTTTTTTTTATGAACATTTTCGTAGCAAAATTGAATTACGACACTACTGATGACACATTATTAGCCGCTTTCGAAGAATTCGGCGCAGTTGATTCAGCAAAAGTTATCATTGACAAATTTACAGGTCGTTCTAAAGGATTTGGATTCGTTGAAATGCCAAACGACGCAGAGGCAAAAAACGCAATCAACACCTTGAATGAAACTGAATTAGATGGTCGTACGATCGTAGTTAAGGTGGCTGAGCCTAAGGGCGAAAGACCTCAAAGAAGAGAGAGATATTAATATTCTTTTTTTGATATTAAAAAAGCCTTTCAATCGAAAGGCTTTTTTGTTTAGTAGTATTTAGCTTTATTTCTTTCCCAATTCACATGTATTTACCCCGATTAAAGTATATATCGGGCAAAAGCCAAAAATACTTGTAATTACAAATAGCATTGCTACCACTAAAAGCAATATACCCAAAGTACCCGACACAATCCCAGAATAATATAAATAGGCAATGATTAAAGTAAAAATAATCCTCAAAGTCCTGTCGATACTCCCCATATTTATTATCATGATATACTTTTATTTTGTTAAAATAAAAGTATAGGTTTTTCATTTATCATAAAATGACTTATGTCATTCAAATAAAATAAAAGATCAACTATTAAGTCTCAATACCATTTCTCATAACCATTCACTGGTTTCCAATTTGATTTTGGCTCAAAATGATTATAAATTAAAGCAGAAACATTTCTAATAAGCGTAAAGCCTTCATTATCTCTTTCGTAAGTTGTGTCTTTTT
This sequence comes from Cytophagaceae bacterium, assembly GCA_031420365.1. Classification (GTDB taxonomy): domain Bacteria; phylum Bacteroidota; class Bacteroidia; order Cytophagales; family Spirosomataceae; genus Leadbetterella. The sequence goes on along the minus strand of JANOMP010000164.1, from coordinate 3,300 downwards.
GATTTTTAGTTACAATACAATACATATAATCTCCCGAGGGAGCATGAACAAAAGTAACTTCCGAGCGAGATTTATCTACTGCTCCAGTTTTGCATGCGGTTTTTACATATTCTGGTATTTGCGAAAGACCTTCACCGTCCCAATATTGGTTTCCAAGTGTTCTAAACATTCTATTGGAAGCATCTTTTGATAATACATTACCCATTCTTAATTTTTTCATTAAAATAGCCATGTCTTTGGGAGAGGTCATTCCCCAGCCAAATATTTTTCGAAAAGCCTCTCTTCCTTTAACTCGTGAATTTACTTTTATACTGAATAACCCTAGTGAATCCATAAGATTATTAATTTTTTCACCTCCCGCTAAACTTTGTAACCAAAGGCTTGCAGTATTGTCGCTTAAAGTTTCCATTAATAAAATAGCTTCTCCTAATGGCACTATTGTGCTATCTTTTAAAGATCCTGTAATACCATTGTCATATTTTGCACTATCACGATAAAGTAGCTCGTCAGAATATTTAATTTTTCCGTCTAAAATCTTAGAAAATATACCCACCATTATTGGAACTTTTATCATACTAGCGGTTGGAAATAACGAATCTTGATTTAAAGCGGCAAACTTCCCTGTTTCTAAATTTTCTACATAAATACCCACTTGACCATGAAAATCTTTAGATATATTTTCTAGTTTCTTTTGAAGCAACGAATCACATCTTAATTTCTTTTGACCTAAGCAAAAAATATTTTGAAAAATAAAAAATAAAACTGAAAATAGAATTATTGGATTCATAAAAGTTTTTTTTCAAAAATAAGACATATTAATCAATAATTGAAAATTTACAATTAAAATACCTGGTTTGCATTTCTTCATTGACTTTGAATAGAACAATATTATAGTTAATTTTGCGAAAAATTTAAAATCATGGCCCTTAGAGCAGGAATAGTGGGATTACCAAACGTAGGAAAGTCAACTTTATTTAATGCGGTATCGAGTAGTGCAAAAGCACAGGCAAGTAATTATCGTTTTTGCACAATTGACCCAAATATAGGTTTAGTTGATGTTCCTGATAGCCGATTGAATCAATTGGCAGAGATAGTAAAACCCAATAAAATAGTTGCAACTCAAATTGAGATTGTTGACATAGCTGGTTTAGTGAAAGGAGCTAGTCGAGGAGAAGGATTAGGAAATAAATTTTTGGGAAATATTAGAGAAGTTGATGCAATTATTCATGTAGTAAGATGTTTCGAAGATGAAAATGTATTGCGAGAAGAAGGGGAAATAAATCCAATAAGCGATAAAGAAATAATAGATATTGAGCTACAGTTTAAGGATTTAGAAAGTGTTGATAAAAAAATACAAAGAATTCAAAAACAAGCCAGAGTCGGTGGAGACATTCATGCAAAAATTGAACTTGATGTTTTAGAACGCGTAAAAGCTTGGCTTGAACAAGGAAAAAATGTAAGGCAAATGGGTCTTACAAAAGAAGATATATTAGCTATTGAAGAGCTTTTCTTATTGACAGTTAAACCCACACTTTACGTAGCAAATGTAGATGAAGCATCTATGCACACTGGAAATAAATATTCTGATGCTCTTAAAAAAATAGCTGACGAAGAAGGTGCTGAACTAATAGTATTAAATAATTCTATTGAAGCCCAAATAGCAGAAATGGAAGATGCTGATGATAAAGCTTTATTTTTTGAAGAATACAACATGGCAGAACCAGGTTTAAATAGATTAATTAGGACTGCATATAAATTATTAAATTTAGCTACATACTTTACTGCTGGGGAGCAAGAAGTAAGAGCTTGGACGATAGGAAAGGGATGGAAAGCACCACAAGCTGCCAGTGTAATACATACAGATTTTGAAAAAGGATTTATTAAAGCTGAAGTTATATCATTCGAGGATAGAATTAAATATATCACTGAGGCTGCATGTAGAGAAGCTGGAAGACTACGAATTGAAGGAAAAGAATACGTAGTTGCAGATGGGGACGTGATGCATTTTAGATTTAATGTGTAATATTTTCAATTGTTTCTCTGATTATTGAATATTTATTTTATCTATTTATATTAAGTACATGACAAAAATTGATAAATATTGATTTTGTATTTGTTAACGCCTGATAATAATACTTTTGACAAGTAGTCCAATCCATATTTGATTACACTTATTGCTCTTCTTCCGTGCGTTTTTAGTTTTATTGGTTTACACATTTCATCTAAAAAATCACCTATCAAATATGACCAAGTAAATGCTATCATTACCAAAAGTAGTAATCTGTCTAACCTTTCTAAAATTGTTACATGGGTATGCTCAATATTAAAACCGCTACTTTTTAAGGATCTAAATAGCGTTTCTATTTGCCACCTTACTCTATAATATTGAAGAGCTTCTTGTGGTCGATTATAAGAAATCAAAATCAACAATTCTATTCCATTTTCTCTTGTAGCGGTTTTGGTAGCCGACAGGTACACTAGTTCACCATTTAAATTTACTATTTTGGGGTAATGGCATATTTCATTGACTTTTAGGCTATTAAATAACCAACTTACCTTGATTTCCTTGCTTTTCGCTGGTAAAATGACCTTGAAGTTATTTCTGATTCGAATGTGATATCTGATGCCTTCTAAGTTTAAAAAAGCAATCCATTTCTGGCCAACAAATTCTCTGTCAGCTAAAATACAATCAATACTATCAAGACCAAACCAGTCCACATATTTCCTAATCAGTTCTATTCTTTCATCACAAGAAGAATTCCCCCTTTTGTCTAGCATTTTAAACATAATAGGAAATGCGACATTTTTATAACAAACCCCCAACATAAAAATATTTATGTCGGTCTTGCCGAATTCACTGGGGTCGCATTCGACTTGGTTCTATCAATAATTAATGTTCTTTTTCCTACAATCGGTAAAAGTTTAAAAATCAACTTAGCTACAACCTCCATAGAGAAATCAAAGTTTGCCATAAACCTTTGAATTCGCCTATAGGAACTACTTTTATCTGTTTCGGTTGTAAATGCTGTAGCGAGTCGATCATAATTAATCGTTTTAACCTTGCAAAGAGCTTCAATAAACAAACAAATGAGTTGAGTCTAGCTAAGTTAAAATTATCTTTAAAATATGGCTTTAAAACTGAAATTAAATCACTATTTTTACGGTCTAGGCTGGTATTCAATGTTAGGAAAACTTGTCGTTATTTTTTCACTAATATACTGAATATCAGTCTTTTATCCTAATTTTTTAACACTTAATTCCATTATTATTAAGTGATTATATTTTTTGTCATGTACTGAA
>JANOMP010000163.1:0-6886 GCA_031420365.1 Cytophagaceae bacterium | reverse complement strand
GTTTGTCAAAGTAGAACTAAGTAATTTCAGTTAAGTAAATAGTAATTATAATAAAATTATTTTCATTAAAATCACGGATCCAAATGTTAAAAAAAATGATTGTTTCTTTATTTTAATTGCATTATTTGCCATCACAATTTTCACTCCTCCTTTTGCTCATATTCGTAATTTTATAGATGCTGCAATGGCAATATTGAAGTAATTTAATGTGTAGTTAAAAAAATAAAAAAAATTGGCCATTTGGAAAGAAATCATGATTTAAATTTTATCCAAAAGTTTGTAATTTTTAAAACCTCCTATTACAAATCCATTCAAAATATTTTCTTCTATCCAAATTAAAATTCGATATCCAAGTTTTTCATGTTTCATTTTTGGTCTATTTATAACAGCTAACCCATTATACCGTAAAAGGTTTTTCCAATCTAAATTTTTAATTCTTTGCTGCATCAATGCTGGATGGTTTTTTTTGAATTTTTTACAATAATCCATTCTCCCGTAATCGAAATTAATATCAAAAAAATCTTTTTGTGTTTTCAAATTATAAATTTGATTCGCTATACTTTTTTTCATTTTCATTATTTGTGGGGGACGAACCCAACCGTAATGGAAAATATTCACATCCAAATTCATGCAATTAAGTTTTCTCGTATTATTAGTCCTAAAGTAATCATTTCCATTAAAATTGGGAATCCATCTAAACGACTGTGCATCTTTCCATGAATGTATTTCTGGCAAATTTCGAATAATCCGTATCTCTTTTTTATACCAACAATGATCTGAAAAATAATGCTCATAATCTCCCCAAAAGTGCAAATAATCAAAAACAAAACCTTCCACTTCCGAGGTGTTTAAATATGTATTACATGCAATTTTTATTTTTTCCTTTTGGGATTCATGTATTAACTCATCACCTTGTAAATAAAATAGCCAGTCTCCAGTACAAGCTCTTTTTGCAATGTCTGTTTGTTGTGCATACGTTGAGCCATTTGGGAATTTTTTAGTATCCCAAATAGTGTGAATGATTTTTAATTTTGGAGAGTTTATTTTTAATAAAATCTCTATTGAAGTATCATCTTCATCTCCTTGTCCTAGAGCTACCACAAATTCATCAACTAAATCTAAAATAGACAAGATAGACTCTTCAATGGGATAAAAGAGCATATTAGCATTTTTCAAAAAAGTAAAACCACTGATTTTCATTGAAGGCAAATTTAAAGACATATTCTATGGCAACTTGTTAATCCATTATTTTTTTTTAAGTATTTTATTGTGATAATTGTAAAAATTGTGGATTTCAAACGGGATTCCAAAAATCGTTACTACATTTGAAAAAAAATACCAATGCTTAAATCATCTCTTTTCTCTCTTTTAATTGTAGGAATTATTTTTAATTCTTTTTCTCAAAATATACAAAAACTTCCAGAGTATAAACTTTCAGGGAAAGAAGTAGAATCCCATATTCGATTTTTAGCTTCTGATGAAATGTTGGGAAGGAGAACTGGAGATGTTACCAATAATGTGGCCGCAAGATATATTGCAGAACAGTTTAGACTTGCTGGCTTGAGCCCTGTAGATGGCCAAAAAGATTTTTTGCAAAAAGTTCCTTTGGAATATTCAAAGCCTAATAAAGTAGGAGAGATTGTTGTGGCGGGAGATTCTCTTAAATGGACAAAAGATTTTATGATGCTAAGTGGAAAAGCTACCAAATTAGAAAATGTTTCGGTGGTGTTTTTGGGATATGGATGGATGGATGAAACGCATAATGATTATAAAGACATAGATGTAAAAGGTAAAATTGTAATTTGTCAGTTTGGAATCCCAAACAATAATGAGCCTTTTCAAAATATTACGGAATCAATAAAAAAAATTAAATTTGCTGCAGATAATGGTGCCTTGGCGTTAATTCAGATTTATAATTTGAGTTACCCCTTTGCCACAATTGTTAATTTTTTAGGAGGTGAAAAAATTGGAACCGCATCTGGGACAAATGCCGATATTCCCCATTTTTGGGTAAGTAATGCACATGCAAAAAAAATAATGAATGACAATTTGAAGACATTGAGCTTAAATGTAGGTGAGGTAAATAAAAAGCAGGTGAATTCCTTTAATGTCGTAGGAGTAATCGAAGGTTCTGACCCGATTTTAAAAAAGGAATATTTAGTACTTTCTGCTCATTTTGACCATATTGGCACTGGTAAGAAATACGGAAAAGTATCAGAGGTTGATTCGATTTTTAACGGTACTCGAGATAATGCTATCGGCACTGCTAGCATTTTAATGGCTGCCAAGTATTTGGCAATAGAGAAAACAAAGCGTTCTATTCTAGTAATTGCCTACACAGGGGAAGAATTAGGAATGTTGGGAAGTAAATATTATGCTGAAAATCCTTTAATCCCATTAAATAAATGCATTTATAATTTAAACACCGATGGTGCTGGTTATAATGATTCCACCAAAGTAACTATTATAGGATTAGACAGAACTGACGCTCAAGGTGAAATAGAAGCAGCCTCAAAGACGTATGGCTTAGTAGCAATCAATGATCCGGTACCCGAGCAAAATCTATTTGATAGGTCTGATAATGTGAGTTTGGCAGCAAAAGGTATTCCTTCCCCTAATTTTTCGCCAGGATTAACGGCCTTTGACCAAGAAATAGGTCTTTACTATCACCAAGCTGCTGATAATCCTGATAAAGTAAGTTATACTTATTTGACAAAATTTTGTCAGGCATATATTTATTCCGCAAGACTTATAGCTAACCGGAAAGATGCTCCGAAATGGAAAGTAGGTGATAAATATGAAAAAGCTGCCCAGGCTTTATATGGCAAATAAAATTTCTTATAATAAATTGGTTTTAATGAGTCTTTCTTAGACTAATATCCTATCTTCGACATCCTGCCTATGTCGAAGATAGATAAGGAAGATTTTCAATCAGAATAAATAATTTAGCAAATCCAACCTTACCTCGTGTTGATTCATAATAATCAATACAAAACTGTTTTATTATTCTTCCTTCTTTTCGACTCATATTCAATTTATTTTATCCATTTTATAAAATCCTAATTCTGACATTTTACACTTTCTTCAGCTAAAAGCATATATTCACATTTACCAAGAATCAGTTTTCGTAGACCGGATGTTTTTAGAAATTGAACAAGCAAACTAAATAATATCCTAATGACCCAAAATTTAGTTTGCTTGGTTTGAAATTTTATTTAATATCAATTGGCACACCCCTGAATGTAAGCATGAAAAACAGTTCCTGCTGCAGCTTCAAAAGTTGTTCCTCCACCATTGATGCTTGGTTTTAGTTCGATAGATTTTCCCGCACGGAGGTTTACATTGGCTGTTCCCGTAATCTTATTACTCGCCGTTACAGTTTCTGATGCTTGCAAAACTGTTGTTCCCGTTGAAGTATCATTCGTGGAACTAATCAAAACCAAAGTTGTTGGGCATGGGGTGCCTCCTTGGTTGATTTTGGTCGTAAAAAAGCCTCGTCCATGCGTGGCTACAGCTAACGTATTGTCAGAAGTACGGAAACGTAACATATCGCATCTTACATTTGCCAAAGCGGCATTAGTTGGCGACCATTGCGGATTTGTTGCTGTAATGTCACTCGTTGACCAAACACCTAGTTCGGTTGCTAAAAGCACTTGTTTAGTGTCAATTGGATTGACTAAAACGTATCGAATCGGTACATTTGGCAAGCCATGGTCTGTTTCGTCTTTTGATGTCCAAGTAGTGCCGCCATCTGTTGAATAAAAAACCGATTTAATATTATAATTTGATTTTACAACAACAATTGTGTTTTCGGTTGTTCCAAAATCTATTGACGAAACATAACCCGTTGAGGTATTGGCATTATCCATGACTAAGGTCAATGCTACATTTTGGTCGCCCGTGGCAGGAATTCCTGTTGCTTTATATACTTTTCCGTCATTTGTTCCCAAAAACAATGAGCCTGCTGTTTTTCCGAGTTTAATAACCGATGGCTTGATGTCGGTGTTTAGGGTAAGAATCGAGCTTACGCTTGTATAACTTGGGGTTGTGCCGCTGATGGCATATCTGATAATCTGAGGTTGATTTGGTGTTCCTGCCAAATAGTAATTGACATAAAGTGTATTATTTGGTGAATCATAATCCGATTGGTTGATAAATTCACCTCTTGTGCCGCTTGACGGGGTGAGGTTGATACTTCCTGAAGCACTTGCAGGCCCATTGGGATGAATCTGATAACTAACGTGGATGTAAGATGAAATCAGGAGGTTTATATCTTCTTGGTCAATAAAATTTAAACCGCCATCGCCCCCTCTGATTTCAAAACCTGAGCCCTGCGTTCCATAAGCAGAATTGACAACTTGTGTACCATTGTCTTGTGCACCACCGATCACTAAACCACTATTGGCGGCACCTCCTAAAGCAATCGAATAAAATTGGGTAACACTGTATCCTTTTGTTCGGCGTTGAAAATTAGGTGCTGTTACATTAGGGTCGCCCCAATCAGCTGAATAAAACACACCTCCGTCATTTCCAAAAATTGCTTCATTAGGAAAATCTGGTCTTGCCACAAAATCATGATTGTCTACAAAAAATTTATTATTTGGTGGATAAAAATAAGTGCTTCCAAGTTCGTGTTTCCATGCTGGGCTGCCATTGCCACCTGTGTACGAAATGCCTATCGTCGTTCCACCCGCATAAATTGTATTGGCATCGGTTGGTTTGATACCCAAAATCAAATTATAATCTCCTTGTTTGGATGTAAATGGTGGTTTAGGGTTAGCATTATCATCAACATCTAAAGGCACCGTTACATCTGTCCAATTTGAACCTGCATCTACACTTTTCTTGAAAAACCTTACTCCCTCTGCATCGCTTGATGCGGCAATTATATATAGAGTTTGGCTTGCACCGTTTGTGTTTGGTGCAAGTACCATATCAACTCTTCCCTTAGTGGCTGAATGAGTCGGTGTGATAAGCGAAAAATTTGTAATACTAGCATCAGTTGATTTATAGATTTTTGGTGGAAAACCGCCACCTTCGCCCACGTACAAAATTCCGTCAGTTCCAAGTTCTATGTCTGTGATTCGATTTGCGTTTGCTGCAGGGGGTGCATTTGTGCTGGTTAGCGTTGCCCAGGTAATTCCACCATCCGTTGAACGAATGACACCCCAATAGTTTACTGCATAAACGTGTCCTTGGGCATTTACTACAATTTTTACAACCGTTCGCCATCCAGCGGCATCATTACTATTTACGTAATCAGGAATCGTTGAAGCAAGTCTTGCCCAAGTTGTGCCGCCGTTGGTTGTTTTCCAAATACCACCACCACCTGTGCCACTTTCGCCACTATTACCAATGTTTCCCGACGAACTTCTTTCGCCTGTTCCGACATACATAATTTGAGTATTGCTTGGGTCGAAGGCAATTGCTCCGATGGCAATATTATCCCAAAAATCATCTATTTTTACCCATGAAGCATTGACATCAGTAATATCATTGTTGTACCACAGCCCACCTGCTACTCCACCAGCCCAAACTTTCTTTTTGGTTGCATCGTTGGGGTCAAACATCAAGGCACGAGTTCTTCCACCAACCGTATTCGGACCTCGTTCTGCCCAAGTTACATTTGGAACTGGAGCCATTAATTTTATCATTTTAGCCATGATGCTTCTTGCTTTTTCGAGTTCATCTCTTGGTACAATACCCGTTTTCGGGTCTTTGGTCATGTTGAACTCAAATCTGGCTCTTTCTTCAGGATTTTCTTCTTCTTTGGGTGCTCTTTGGGCATTTAGAAAGAAAGGAATAATGGAAATAAATAAGAAAATGAAAAATTTATTATTCATATAAATAAAGGTTAGTTTTTAAATGGTATTGGTTAAAAAATTATTTTTTAAATTATTTTTGAGAAATGTTTTTTTGGTTATGATACTAAGTTTTTGCAGTGTATTTAAATTTTTGATTTAAGCTATTTTTAATATGCTCAAAAATCATTTCTTTGCGTCTCCTACTTATATTTATTGTTCTTTGATTAATATGCAATGAATCAGCAGTATAAGACATCAAAAAGTGCATATTTACTATTATATTCCTATTTGGGCGTATAAAGAAATTGCATCCCAAAAGTCTTTCGTGTAGTTTTCCTAAATGGTAAGAAACCACAAGTTTTTGCCCATCGGCTAAATATAATAATGTATAATTACTGCTAGCCTCTAAAAAAACAATATCTTGTGCAAATAACTTGGTTCTACTGCCCACATCTACAAGATTTTTCATGAGTGTATTAATATTTAAATGATTTGGTGTTGTTAAATTAAGCCACAATATATTTTAAAACATTATGTTTAATTAAATATATGATAATTTAGGAATTTCTTTTAGTACATTAATAGCCTCAAATGAAGCACAAACCATAATTGATAATTCTCTTAATGGTCTCTGTGCTTTTTCTAATCGTTTTAATACTGAAAACCAATTTAAATAATTTTGTAAATATTTGGTCGCTACTCCATTAAACCCATCCAACCATTGTTTCATTTCATTTCATTTCATTTGCTGTCTGATTCACATGTTGGATATGGTATTTGCCTTCAGTAACGTATTTTTTTGCATTATCCTTTATAGCTTTATGCTCTATTTTGTTAGTTTTAGCATATTCTACATAGCTTGGGTGCGAATCTGAATATAAAATACTTTTCTTTGAAATTTTACCCTCCAGCACTTCTTTTAGATTTTGCTCACTTATCCTGCCTCTTGTGGCAACCTGTAAATGCTTTTGGTTTTTGCTATCTTGGCTAACAATAATGGCAAATTTTCATCAGAAACGCCTCTTTTTTTAGGGTCAAACATTCCATTTCTTCGCTTTCTGGGCTTTCTATCAATATTTCTC
>JANOMP010000162.1:0-1141 GCA_031420365.1 Cytophagaceae bacterium | reverse complement strand
GTAACTATCGATTCGGTAATTGCATCAGGACGTATATTTTTCCTATCAATACATTTAATAGGAGATTTACTTATACTTTCGTAACTAAATCTTCCATAGTCTATTGAACCTTTGACTATATTTTGAACTTGATAACAAAATTCTTTAGTACATTCTACAGGGTCATTATGAGGGTTTCCCGGGTTAGAAATTAATAAAGGAGAATTAAGACTTCTAATTATAGAAGTATTAACACTTTTGGTGACAACTTGAACATCATAGGTAGATGAAATTACACCCGATGGATGATTTTGCCATTTAATTATGTTGTCCTTTCCTTTAGCTACTAAATCTAAATCTGTGGTGCATACTTCTCCAGAGCCTTCTCTACAACCAAAATTTCTAAAAACTTTAAAGCATGACTGAATAGTATCAACCAAGTTAAGTTTATAAATGCCTGGTTTTATTTTCATGTCTACTTTACCATTCACATAAGTTCCAGTAGCACTTCGTTGATACAAATCGTACATAGCTAAAGCACCCGTTAAGGTCAAAGTGGCTGTTTTTTTATCATTACTCAATTCAATTGAGCTAATATTTGGATAATTTGTTCCACCATCCATTGGAACAATTTTTGTTGTTGCTCTTGGGCAAGTATTTGGAGAGAAATAAAAACCTTCTACCCTAATAGTCCTTGAGCGTGCAGGTAAAGAATAATTATGAGTCTGTATAATTGGAAGTTGAAAGCCATTTGGAATGTCTGTAAATCTTCCATCCCCCCAATCTATTTGATAAAAATCAAAATCATTTGCTTTAACATTATCAATTATTACCTCTAAAAATTCATTGCAAGCTGAATTTGAAAATACTGGTTGATTATTCGGCCTTACCGTCACATTCTTACAAGCAAACATGTCTTTGCCATTCTTTTTTCCATATTGTAAAATGGTATAAATACTAGTGGCTGTACTTACAAAATAAGCATTGGAGGGGCTTAGGTTTCCAATTTTATCTAGTTGAGCGGGTGTTTTGTTAGTATAATAAAAATCGTATCTTATGTCTGTTCCACCAGATTTATCAACTACGGTAGTGTTGAAAGGAGAACATCCTGCATACACATTACCAGAAAGCTCAAAATCGCCAGCAACTGCCCCAGCAGGCA
>JANOMP010000161.1:0-6162 GCA_031420365.1 Cytophagaceae bacterium | reverse complement strand
GAGAAATATTGATAGAAAGCCCAGAAAGCGAAGAAATGGAATGTTTGACCCTAAAAAAAGAGGCGTTTCTGATGAAAATTTGCCATTATTGTTAGCCAAGATAGCAAAAACCAAAAGCATTTACAGGTTGCCACAAGAGGCTGGATTAGCGAGCAAAATCTAAAAGTAGTGCTGGAGGGCAAAATTTCAAAGGAAAGTATTTTATGCTCAGATTCACACCCAAGCTATGTAGAATATGCTAAAACTAACAAAATTGAACATAAAACTATAAAGGCTAACGCAAAAATATACATTTCTGAAGGCAAATACCATATCCAACATGTGAATCAGACAGCAAATGAAATGAAACAATGGTTGGATGGGCTTTATGGAGTAGCGACCAAATATTTACCAAATTATTTAAATTGGTTTTCAGTATTAAAACGATTAGAAAAAGCACAAATACCATTAAGAGAATTATCAACAATGGTTTGTGCTTCATTTGAGGCGATTTATGTACTAAAATGAATTCCTAAATTATCATATATTTAATTAAACATAACCATATTCTATAAATTTTAATTATCTGGTGTTAAATCTACTTCCCCCATTCAACCTTCTTCCTCCCACCAAAAATAAAAATCAATACTGCGGCAAAGAGTCCATCATAAACGAATCCTAAGACTGCGATCATAAATTTACCGTTTGCGTAGTTTACCAAAGGGAGAAATACAATTGTAATGTTGTAAATTTTTTTATGTGATAAATGGTGTCAGTATTTAATGCCAATATTTTTGCCATTTCAATAATCAACATGAGCCGCCTAGTTTTAATATTTCACAAATGAACACCTAATATTTTGCCGAATATTCAGCAAAATTTTAGTTTTAAACTCTTGGTTAGTTTCAAATCAGATAAAAGTAATTAATATTGTAAGATTGTTGAGGTTCAAAAAATATTTTCTGTTTAAAATAATAAACAGCGTTCTGAATCTTGAAAATTTAATTTTTTTGGAGATATATTTCAATAATAAATTTGATTTTAGAAAATACGATATGATAAATAAATTTTCGGCAGCGGAATCTTTGGTACTTCAATATTACTCATTATTTTTTGAGCCACTCAATACTAGAGAATTCTCCGAAATGGTTGACCACATAGATTTTGTGACTAATGGCGGCCTAGGTTTTCCAAAAAACAAACTGAATGAAATAAAAAAAACCCTTCTTGAAAAGGGAGTTATAGGTAATAAAAAAGTCTATTATGAAAATTGCATTACATTTAGCTCGCATAATGAAAGAGAGGTATTTGCAAAGGAAGCCATAACCATGCCTTGGTTTGGAGAAGCGGTGAATTATATAAAAAGAAAGTTTCCAAATATGGATTATTACGGCTATTCAGAACAATGGAAGGAGGTCTATAGGGATTTAAGGGATTTAAGGCTAAATATCTATTTAAATAGAACCAGCGAAAATAATATTTTAGAATTGAAACTGATAAAAAAAGGGCTTAATAATGAGATAAACGCGTTATACTCTCTAATTTTCTGTATTGATTTTGATTCGAAATTTATGAAAAAATTTCCAGCCGAATTTCAAAGTAGAATTCTGACAACTGAAATATTAGATAATTTTAACCTGCAATTGCCTTATGAAGATTATTTGAAATACATCAAAGAAGCGAATCTTTCACCTTCATTTCAAGCTAGTTTTGAGGCAAATGTAAGTTTGCTAAGTGGCGAATTTGAGTCGGCAAAACAAAACTTAGCCACGCAGGATACCATTGAAGCAAGTCTTACTTTAGCCGTAATAGCTTTTATAGAGACCGAGTATGAACTTTCAAAAATACTGTTTGAAAAAAGTATTACGGATTGGCGAAAATCAAACAACAAAAAGAAGGGCTATGAGGATACATGGCAAATTTTGATTTATGGTCTTTGTTTGCTAAAAATTGATAGGATTCAGTTCTCAAAGTTTTTAGAACAATATGAAAAAAGTTTTAAACAAAAGGAGATTTTTTCCGAAGTTTTACTAGGCCTAAACAGTATCGATGCTTTTTTGAAGGACAATTCTGATAGCAGTAATTATTACAACGATATTGATACCAATACGCTTTCAGGTCAAATTATCAAAGTCATTACCGGGTCATTTATAAAAAACGTAAATTTCACCTCTGAAATCAAAGAAATTGGTTCTGTTTTTCAAGACAAAGGCTTTTATTGGTTAAGTTTCGAATGGGCTAATTGTGTCTTACATTTAAATAATTTAGATTCCGTTCACAAAAAAAATGCAAAATCAATTATTTCAAAATCAAATCTCAAAAGCATTGAAAGTCATTTTCCAAAAGAGCAAGAGTGGGAAAAAGCATTAAATCAGTTAAATCTATTGATAGAAACAGACTTAAAAGCTAAAGTCGAAAAAGAAAGTAGATTAGTATGGCTTATTAATTTAAAAAGTAAAGACATACGGCCAATTGAACAAATAAAAACAAAAACAGGGTGGACTTCTGGCAGAAATGTAGCTTTAAAAAGGCTTTTTCAGAATAAAGTCGATAATTTACTGGCTCAAGACATAAATGCGGTAAATGTGGGTTTAGAACAGCATTCTTATGGTTACTATGGATCTGAAGACTATGATTTTGATTTTGATAAAATAATCTTCGCTTTAGTTGGACACCCTCATCTTTTTTTATTTGATACACCAACATTAAGTCTTGATTTGGTTAAAGCCGAACCCAATCTTCTCATCAAAAATGTCGGCAATAACATTGAAATATCTTTTGATAAAAAAATAACAAGTACAGAAGTTATTATTGAAAAAGAAACTCCTCAGAGATACAATGTCTATAAACCAACAGCCAATCAATTTGAGATTGCGAAGGTTTTGAAAAATGGGAAATTGTTAGTTCCGAAGTCTGCCAAAGAGTCACTTTTAAAAATCATTAAACCGCTCACTAAAAAATTAGCCGTTCAAAGCGACTTAGAGGAGCATTTTGAGGACTTACCAATGGTGCCAGCTGATAGTGTGATTCATGGTTTGGTAATTCCCAACAAAGAAGGTTTTTTGTTAGAAATGTTTGTGAAGCCTTTCAATAGTGTGCCCCCTTACCTAAAACCTGGAAAAGGTCAGGAGATAGTTTTAGCTGACCTGAATGGCACAAAAACCCGTACAAAAAGAAGTTTCAAAGAAGAAAAGTCGATACTTTCAAGTCTTGAAAGTAGCTGTTCAAATCTTTTTGCCTCTGAAAACTCAAACCTAGAATGGGAAATAGCGGGTATTGAGGATTGTTTAATAATTTTAGAAGAGCTTGAAAAACCACAAAAAGACAAAATTCTAAAGATTGAGTGGCCAAAAGGCCAAAAACTCACCTTGCTAGGAAAAATAAGTCAGCAGAATATCTCTATGAAGGTGTCAGGCAAAGGAGAATGGTTTGAAATAAATGCAGATGCCCGTGTAAATGAAAACTTGGTCCTTAGTTTTCAACAATTATCTAAGTTAATGGCTCAGGCTACTGGCAACTTCATAGAATTATCTGAAGGGCAGTACATTGCTATTACAGAAAAACTTCGAAAGAAAATAGAGTCCATAAATAGCCTGATGGACGATAAACAAAAAATGCATTTTTTGCGGGCCGAAGTTTTAGAAGATTTTTCGAAAGAAATTGGAAATTTCAAATCAGACAAAACATGGAAAGAACATATTAACCGTCTTGAAAATGCAAGAAAATATACGCCAATTTTGCCACCTACTTTTGAAGCTGAACTCAGACCATACCAAATGGCAGGTTTTAACTGGTTGGCTTCTTTGGCCAATTGGGGAGTAGGGGCTTGTTTGGCTGACGACATGGGACTTGGTAAAACAGTACAAGCCTTGGCACTTTTAACTTTAAGAGCAGAAAATGGGCCAAGTTTAGTAGTAGCTCCAGTAAGTGTTTGCAGAAATTGGCTCAAAGAAGCCACTAGATTCTCGCCTACATTGAAATTTCAAATTTTTGGTGACGAAAACCGCCAAGCTACTGTTGAAAATTTAGGGGCTTTCGACGTGCTTGTGGTAAGTTATTCATTGTTACAATCCGAAGAAGAGTTGTTTAAAAATACCAAGTTTGCCACGATTTTGCTTGACGAAGCTCAAGCCATTAAAAACAGACAAACAAAGCGGTCGAAAGCCGTGATGAATCTAAAAGGAGATTTTAGGATGGTTACTACCGGAACACCCATTGAAAACCACTTGGGTGAATTGTGGAATTTGTTTAATTTTTTAAATCCTTCTATGTTAGGTAGTTATGATTTTTTTCAGGAACGATTTGCCATTCCGATAGAGAAATTCAATGATGTAAGCATACGACAAGCTCTTCAAAAACTAATTAAACCATTTATATTACGTAGGCGTAAAAATCAAGTTTTGGACGACTTGCCCCCTAAAACTGAAATTATGCTTACAGTAACTCTTACTGACGAGGAAAGAGCTTTTTATGAGGCTTTACGAAGAAATGCTTTAGAAAACCTTGAAGTAAATGACGATAAAGATAAAAGGTTTAAAATTTTAGCAGAACTCACTAAACTACGATTGGCTTGTTGTCACCCTAAATTAGTAAATGCTGAAATAGGAATATCGAGTAGTAAACTGGAGCTTTTTGGAGAAACGATTGATGAGCTAATAGATAATAAACATAAAGCTTTGGTTTTTAGTCAATTTACCAAACATTTACATATTGTTGAGGATCATTTAAAATCAAAGCAGATTAAATATCAATATTTGGATGGTAGCACACCTTCACATCTTCGACAAGAAAAAATAGATGCTTTTCAAAAAGGCGAGGGAGATGTGTTTTTAATAAGTCTAAAAGCAGGTGGAACAGGTTTGAATCTCACGGCCGCCGACTATGTGATTCACCTTGACCCGTGGTGGAATCCGGCTGTGGAAGACCAAGCATCTGATCGTGCTCATCGTTTGGGTCAACTGCGACCTGTAACGGTTTATAGGTTGGTTACAGAAAATACAATTGAAGAGAAAATCTTGAAATTACATGAAACCAAGCGTGATTTGGCCGATAGCCTCCTGGAAGGCACCGATAGCAGCTCTAGGCTTTCGGTAGATGATTTATTAAATTTGATAAAGGAGATTTAACGATTTTTTAACTATCCAAAAGTGTAATCTATTGCAAAACAACACATTAAGTACAAAAAGCAGAGAACTTGAAAGAACTCTGCTTTTCAATATTAAAAATTAGAAATACTTACTTAAATCCAAACTTAATCAATCCTTCTTTACTCAATCTGATGGCTTCCATTGGATCCATGCCGTCGAACACTTGGTCTTGCTCCACTATATAGTATTTCATACCCGAAAGTTTAGCATATTTTAGAATTCGACCAAAGTCTATTTTCCCCTTGCCTACTGGTGCGAATCGTCCTTGGTCATCCATATCTTTTACATGCCAAATCTTAAAACGACCAGGGTATTTTTCAAAATATGCAATAGGATCAGCTCCAGCTTTTGTAACCCAATACAAGTCCATTTGAAAATTTACATATTTTGGATCAAGATGCTCCAACAAATACTCAATTGGAACTATTCCCTTACTGTTTTTCACAAATTCAAACCCATGATTATGATACAAAAATTTTAGACCTGCCGCATCTACTTTACGAGCAATAGTGTCTAAAACACTGGTAAGTTTTTCCAAATCAGCATTCATTACTAGAGAACGAGTTTTTGGATCAAACTTAAACATGCCCATAGGTGGCACTGGGGCTACAAAATATTTAAAACCTCCGGCTTTTGCATCAGCAATTAGTAGGTCAGCATTTGAAGTGGTCATAGCACTTATGTGAACACTTAATGGCTTAATGCCAAGACTTTTAGTATACTTTTTGAATTCCGTTGGAGTCATTCCATAGAACTTTCCATCTTTATACTCTACTGCTTCTATGTATTTATAGCCTAAATCTGCAACAGCCTTTAAAGTGGCCTTTGAATCTTTACCCATTTCGTTTCTAACGGTATAGAGCGTCATTCCACCCCATTTTTTTTGTGCAAATATTGAAGTATTACTTAATAGAAAAATGATAGGAATTAAGATCTTTGAAAGTAGTTTGTTTTTCATTTATTATGGTTTTAATTGATTAAGCTCCGTATTATTTGATGCTATCTTAAGCTTGGTTTTAATTTATAGATTCTTTTT
>JANOMP010000160.1:0-1554 GCA_031420365.1 Cytophagaceae bacterium | reverse complement strand
TTCTCAAATACAACAGGCAATAACAATTCTGCAAATGGTCATTTTGCACTATACTCAAATACAACAGGCTATTGGAATACTGCAAATGGGGCTAGTTCACTCTACGCAAATACCACTGGTGGTGATAATACTGCAAATGGGACTTTATCACTCTTCAGAAATACAACAGGCTTAAACAATACTGCAAATGGGGTTAGTTCACTATTCTCAAATACAACAGGCAATAACAATTCTGCAAATGGTCATTTTGCACTATACTCAAATACAGCAGGCTTAAACAATACTGCAAATGGGGCTAGTTCACTCTACGCAAATACCACTGGTGGTGAAAATACTGCAAATGGGCGTAATTCACTCTTCTCAAATACAACAGGTAATACCAATACTGCAAATGGGGCATATTCACTCTACGCAAATACAACAGGTTTGAACAATACTGCAAATGGGACCTATTCACTCAACGCAAATACAACAGGTAATGACAATTCTACAAATGGGGCATATTCACTCTACGCAAATACAACAGGATTTCGAAATACTGCAAATGGGCATAGTTCACTCTACGAAAATACAACAGGCAATAACAATACTGCAAATGGTTATTTTGCACTATACTCAAATACAACAGGCTTAAACAATTCTGCAAATGGGTCTTATTCGCTCCGCAATAATACAACAGGTAATGACAATTCTACAAATGGGCGTAATTCACTCTTTTCAAATACAATAGGTTATAGAAATACTGCAAATGGGGTTTCGTCACTCACCTTAAATACAACAGGTTATCAAAATACTGCAAATGGGCATAGTTCACTCTACTCAAATACAACAGGCAATAACATTACCGCAATTGGTTTTTTCGCAGATGTTTCCGCTAACAATTTAACAAATGCCACAGTAATAGGTGCAAATGCAACCGTTAATTCAAGTAATAAGGTAAGAATTGGAAACGCATCAGTAACAGTTATAGAAGGTCAAGTAGCATGGTCTAATCCCTCAGATAGAAGACTAAAAGAAAACATTCAAGTAAATAATTATTTAGGTTTAAATTTTATAAATAAGCTACAGCCTGTTAGTTATAATTATATTTCAGATAACACAAAAGTAAAGCATGATGGCTTCATAGCTCAAGACATAGAAACCATCCTAAAAGACCTTAATCTACATTTTAGTGGCTTAAAAAAATCTTCTGATGGTATGTATTCTCTAGCCTATTCAGACTTTGTGATGCCATTAGTTAATGCAGTTAAAGAACAAGAGAAAACAATTTCTGATTTGATTAATAAAGCAACAGAACATCAAAGCATAATTTCAGACCTAGTTAAAAAAACATCTGATTTAACAAGTTTTAATTCTGACTTAGTTAAAAAGAATGATAGCTATGAAAGCCAAATACTAAAATTATCAAGTAAGCTAGAAGAAATAGAAAAAAGGTATCCTGTAGGGAATTAGTGTTTTGGGAGTTTTAATTGCAGAACATTTAAAAAGAAAATCAAGAGTTTTCTAAATCTACTTTTATTAAGGAGAATACTAGAATTGACCAAAAGAAATTAT
>JANOMP010000159.1:0-7532 GCA_031420365.1 Cytophagaceae bacterium | reverse complement strand
TCGATTGCAGCCGAAAAGTACGATGCTTTGCATGCACTTAATAAGCATGATAATTTTTATGATTACGAAAAAGAGTTTGAAAAAATACTTAATGACTTAGGTCGGCAAGTTTTAGAAGCAAATCTTAGCGAACTATCAAGCGATAGACGTAAAAAAAAACTCTAACTAAGTTTGGATCTATTGAAATAAGCAAAAATCATGAATTTTGTAATGGTATTAACGGCTTCCAAATTAGTCCTCTTTTACAAGAATTAGTGGTTTATTTCGGACAGACCGAATGTTACGACAAATGCTCAGAAATATTAAAGAAGACCCTTGATATTGACATTGGCCATTCTCAAGTAAATAGGATAACAGACACATATGGAGCTGAATTGGGCAAAACTATTTCAAACACGCGAACATTGTCACCAGTAAATTCAAATGAAATATTGTATGCACAAGCCGACGGATCAATGATTTTTACAAGAGATAGCGATTGGAAAGAAGTGAAAGTGGGTCGAATCTTCAAAAGCAGTGATTGTGTTGACCCAAACGGGAAAAATAGTTGGATAAGGCATTCTCAATATATAGGATATTTGGGCAATTGTAAGCAATTTTCAACGCAAATGGACGATATTCTTGATGATTATGGGAATTTAAAGAACCGATTGGTATTTATATCCGACGGAGCCACATGGATAAAAAACTGGATAGAAGATTCTTTTCCTGATGCCATCTCTATTCTTGATTATTACCACGCACTTGAGCATTTAAGTCAATTTTCAAATAGTTATTTCAAAGATAAAGAACAGGAATTGATATGGCTAGATGACCAAAAGAAATTATTGCTGGAAAGTCAAGTAAGCCAAGTAATAGAAAACGTAAGACAAATAGCTCCAAAAGAAAAAATAGCCCAAAAGTTGATAGCATATTTTGAGACTAATAAAAATCGAATGGATTACAAGTCATATAAACAAATAGGTTGTGGCATAATAGGCTCAGGGGCGATAGAATCCGCACATAGAACCCTAATTCAAAATAGAATGAAGCTGTCTGGACAACGGTGGAGTGTCAAAGGGGCAAAAAATATGCTCAATATTAGAGTAACAGATATGAATAAAAAATGGGAAAATGTAATAAATCTAGTAAAAAAGGATTTTAGAAAACCATGTCTAAAAAAAACTGGTTAATAGCGACATTTTGGGATGCACCCGATTATCATAACACTATTATTTTTTAATAACACAAAAAACCTAATAGAAAAGTGAATCAAATCTGTTTCTCAATTTTGGCAAAATCCCATTTTTTTACCCACAGCTTTGTGCCCCTTGTGGTTTTTTCTTTGTGCTCCTTGTGGTTAATTGATTGTGTGAATTTTTTATTACATAGTTTTACACAAATGACACGAAGCAAAGCTTAAATGTAGTTAGGCCAAGCCTTCCTTCTTTTTAGTTGATTTCTAGATTTTCACATTTTTGTTCCTTTTCAAAAATATGCCAGATTTACTAGGAAGCCAAGACTATTCCAAAACATTCAGAAAAATAAAATTGAAAAACTCTTCGTTTCTATTGATATTTACATTTTGAAAAAATAAAATAGATGTTTAGAAAATTTGCCCTAATATTATTCGCTAGTTTTTTGTTATATTCTTGTAATTCTAATACCTCAGAGGGTACAAACACTACTGAAACAGCCGCCACCCCGCAGCTTACCTACAGTATAGTTGGCTCCTATCCACATGATATTCAGTCTTTTACAGAAGGATTATACGTAGATAATAACCAGATTTTCGAAAGCACGGGTTCTCCTGAAGAGCTTACTTATACGCAATCCCACTATGGCACAATAGACACGCTTACTGGCAAAATAAAAGTAAAAGCGGCTTTAGATAAATCACTGTATTTTGGAGAAGGCATATCAAAAATAGATGGAAAGATTTTTCAGCTTACTTACAAAGCACAAAAATGTTTTGTGTATGATGCCAAAACACATAAAAAAATTGCGGAATATCCTTACGCCAACGCCGAAGGCTGGGGATTAACAAACGATGGCAAAAACCTTATTATGAGTGATGGAACGCATATTTTAACATTTTTAAACCCAAAGAATTTTACGAAAGTTAAGGAGTTAAACGTGCGTGAAAACGCTTATGCTTTAGAAAAAATCAATGAATTGGAATATGTGAATGGATTTATCTATGCTAATATTTGGACCACCAACCAAATTGTAAAAATAAATGCCAATACAGGAAATGTAGTAGCAAAAGTAGATTTGGGGGCATTGTATGCGGAAGCCCAAAAACTTAACCCAGGTTTGATGGAACTCAATGGAATAGCTTATGACTCTTCAAAAAACGAATTTTTAATAACTGGCAAACTTTGGCCAAAAATTTATAGACTTAAGTTTTTTTAAAATAACTTTTACACCCTCCCAAGGCTATTCTTATTTGACTGTGTTTCTTATTAAACCAAGCTTAAAAATTGGATGATTCATCTAATTCTTTTCTCTTTATTTTTTTTAGTAAATTGAATAGTTACAGAAATTATGTTTTGGAATTAAAAGACTACCTATTCGTCTACTTTTTTAAAAATTAATTTCTTTTTTTATATATTTGGGTAAAACAAATCTAAAACTCAAAAAAAATGAAAAAAAAAGTACTTCTATTTTTGTTATTAAGCACAGGACTTTCAGCCCAAACCAAAAAACAAGTTATTGACGATATTCAAAAAAAACAAGCAGAATATAGTTCCATGGCCATGGACATTTGGGGTTTTGCTGAAGTAGGCTATCAAGAAGTTAAAAGTTCGGAATTACTTCAAAATGCATTAAAAAAAGAAGGATTTAACGTAACAGCAGGCATAGCGGAAATACCTACCGCTTTTGTAGCGAGTTTTGGCTCAGGGAAACCAGTAATAGGCATTTTAGGTGAATTTGATGCACTTCCAGGTCTGTCACAAACTGCAAACCCAGAAAAAGAGTCCGCCAAGGGGATTGCAGGACATGCTTGTGGACATCATTTGTTTGGAGTGGGCTCTGCAGCAGCAGCCATTGCAGTAAAAGACTGGATGAAAAAAACGGGACAAAAAGGAACTATTAGATTTTATGGTACACCAGCAGAAGAGGGCGGTTCGGGTAAAGTATATATGGTGAGAGAAGGTTTGTTTAAAGATGTGGATGTAGTCCTGCATTGGCATCCGGCTAGTGATAACTCTGCCAATGCTTCTAGTTCTTTAGCTAACAAATCAGGCAAATTTAAATTTTATGGTAGATCGGCTCATGCCGCCGCTTCTCCTGAGAATGGACGTTCGGCTTTAGATGGAGTTGAAGCTATGACACACATGATAAACATGATGAGAGAGCATGTGCAAGAGGACTCCAGAATTCATTATGTAATTACGCAAGGAGGAAAAGCTCCTAATGTCGTACCCGATTTTGCAGAATTGTATTTGTATGTTCGTCACCCTAGCCGAACAAATGTTAAAGAAATGTGGGATTGGGTGGAAAATATAGCCAAAGGAGCTGCTCAAGGGACAGGTACAAGAGTAGAAACTGAAGTATTAGGGGGCGTTCATGAACTTTTGCCGATAGAATCATTGGCTAAAGTGATGCATGCTAACATGACTCTGGTGGGGGGTTATAGTATGAGTCCAACAGAATTGGCATTTGCCCAAAAAATCCAGAATACCCCTGGTGTTGTAAAAAGCCCATTAGATGCCACAAGCAAAATACAAGAACTTAAACTTGAAAACTCAGCCAATGGAGGATCCACTGATGTGGGAGATGTAAGCTGGACTGTGCCTACAGTTGGTTGCCGAACAGCTACTTGGGTGCCAGGAACGCCGGCACATAGCTGGCAAGCAGTAGCGGCAGGGGGAACAACTTTGGGAGTAAAAGGCATGATGATAGCCGCCAAAACCTTAGCGCTAAGTGCTATAGATTTGTTTGAAAATCAAGAACTTATCAATAAAGCAAAAGAAGAATTTAAAGCTAAAATAGGCGGGGATTTTAAGTATGAAGCATTGCTTGGAGACAGAAAACCAGCTTTAAATTATAGGAATTAGAGGGAAGATAATTTTATTAATAAGAATTGTAATAAAGAAGAATTATGGGATTTAGATGGTAATTCTAAATCTTAGATTCTTTTAGTAATAATTTCTGTTTACTACGTTTATTTTAGTTATACTTTTACTAGTTTAACTCCACTACAGTGGATAGGTTAATTGTAAAAGGCTGGGTCCAGAACAAGCCAGATTTTTATTAAGGCCAAGATGATGAGAAATTTCTGCTTTTTTTTACTTCGCTAAATGTTGCATGATGCACTTGTTTCTTAAGGCTTTTTTCTGTTGAGTATTAAAGTAGATAAAACTTTAAATATTAAAAATTTGTCCGTAAGTTTGTCCGTGTCCGTAAAACTGTCCGTGTCCGTAAAAATGTCCGCAATATGGTAAACGTCAAATTTTATTTAGATAAGGCTGATAAGTCAAAGCATTTTCCAATTCACTTGGTTTTAAGGCAAAAAGATGTCCAAGTTAAGGTTTCGACTGGTGAAAAAGTAATGAGAAAAGATTGGGATGCCAAAAATCAAAACGTTAAGGAAACTGAATATACGCATAAGAGTATTAATAAATTTCTCACTTTTTTAAAACAAGAAGTTGAAAAACATTTTACGTCTGCTCCACATAGTCAGTTTACTGATGTAAAAGTTAAAGAAAAAATTCTATCGCTTGTTAATAGTCGCAAACAAAATACTGATGTATTAATGGTTTGCGATGATGCTCCTGAATACGAAAAAATGCAGAAAATTAAATTTTTGGATTTGTTTGCTGGTGCAGGTGGTTTCAGTGAAGGCTTTCTTCAAGCCGAACACGGAAATAAGTATTACGATTTTCGTTTGGGTAGCGATATAAATGAAAATTGTGAACTAACACATTTGGCTCGTTACAATTATCAATTGGGGATGGATGCGGAATTTTTGCGTCAAGATATTACAGAGCCTGACTTTATCGATAATCTTTTGAAAAAAGTAAAGGGTCAAACTATTGACGTTGTTTGTGGTGGACCACCTTGTCAAAGTTTTAGCTTGGCAGGAAAGCGAAAAAAGTTTGATAAAAAAGATGATTTGTTTGCCCATTATTTAAATGTCATTAAAATGCTCCGACCGAAGTATTTTGTGATGGAAAATGTGAAAGGAATTTTGACAAAAGAGGGCGGTAAAATCAAAGAAATGATTTTACAAGAAATTCGTTCTATAATTGATTTAAAAGAGTTTCCTCAGCTAATTCATTTTGTAGCCAATCTCAAAAGGTCAAATTTCGAAAATCAATTTATACTAGATTGTTATTTGCAAAGATTAAGTTTTGAAAAAGCAGTTGATAAAGAATTAGATACAATTCGAGAAAGCTATATTCAAAACATAGAAAACAAATTTCGGGTTCTTGCTCCAAAAATAGCGGATTACAAAACAAGTAAAACTGATTTAAATTTTGCAACTATTCGCCACGGATTTAATATGCTGAAAAGAACAAAGGAACTGGCATACATCCGAAAAAAAGTTATTCAGGAAAAAAATCACAACGATTTGGATAACGATTTTTTTGCTCCAAAATTTGATGATTTTTTAGTGTCAATTGAACCGAACAATATTATTGAAGAAGTTCATAATGCTTTCCAAAAATTAAATCCAGCTTCGACTTTTAAAAATGAGATTGCAGACATTATTTTAGCGTTAGAAATTTATAATTATTCGTTTGATGAATGTGTACAAGGTTTGGCAGAAATTGCTAAAAAACAAAAAAGCGAAGAAAAATTAAATGAAATTCTTACACATATTCGCTTGTATAATATCGACCAACCTTTTGTGGCTTTGGCTTCCGATTATGGCGTTCCTCAAAATCGGGAAAGAGTTTTGTTTATTGGTTGTAGAAAAGACCAGAAATTGATTAAAACAGTTCCTGCTACTGTTTCTAAAAATGAAAAAGTAACTGTTTTTGAAGCTTTGTATGATTTGGATTTCATTGGAAATGACGATGAAAAATATAATTATGAAAATATTGATTTGAAATCAAAATACAACGGAACAACAGAGCAAATGGAAGCTTTGCTGAAAAAGCGTTCCATTGATGGAAAACCCAATGCTAAAAATGGCTTGACGTATGCCGAATGGTCAAAGAAAGGACGATTAAATGGGCGTTTTTCTAATGCTAAAAATCCTTTTTATGTAAGAAATTCAGAAGAGTTGGAAAATGTTTTGACACACGTTGTCGCACCATTACAAAATCACAAAACTAGCAAGCAAAATGATGATGTTATAAAACGACTGGATGTAATCCTTAATGTGGGAAATTACAATGAAGCAAAAGAAGAATTAAAGAAAATAGGGCTTAGTTCTGAAAAAAGAAATTACAATGTTTTAAAAGCAGAAGGGCAAAGTTCTACTATTATGACGATTGCAGATGACTATATCCATTATGCAAGTCCAAGAGCTTTAACTGTTCGTGAAATGGCTCGTTTGCAGTCGTTTGATGATTCGTTTGTTTTTCAAGGCAAACGTTCTACTGGCGGAAATAAAAGAAAATTTGAAGTTCCACAATTTACTTTGGTTGGTAATGCTGTTCCGCCTTTAATGGCGAGAGCGGTAGCATTAGAAATATTGAAAAATATTGATTAAAGATGAGGCAATTATCCAATCTAGAAATAGAACGAATAAAGCTTTTAACGGAAAAATCTGTTGAAGTGACATTGATTGAACCGACAGGAACAGGTCTTGAAAAGTCAATTATGGATGCAACTGGTTCTGTTCGTTCTTATTTGAAAGATAAAAACATTCACGATTACGAACTTCAAAAACAAGGTCAAGAAAGCAAAATTCAAGTCAATTCCTATTTGATTGGTTCTAATGCTTTGATAAATTCAGTTGCTTCGCTGTACCGACCAAACACAAAGAAAGGCGACCCAAGAATTTGGTTCAAAGGTTTGGATGCTTACGCAAATGCAAATGATATTTTAGGAATTATTTCTTATGAAAATGATTTGTATGTTGTCAATGTTACAAGGCTTGATTTTGAAAGTTTGATTAATGGTTTAGAAGGGCATCTCTAAAAACCCGATATTTTTCTTTTAATAATTTTTCGTGTAATTTTTTCTTTGTCTATATGTTTATGTCTTTTTTGCATAATTTATTATATTGCTTATTATCAATTACTTATAAAATATTTCATTCTCGATTAGGTACAATTATCCCATTAAATGGCTTGTAGCTGAATTTTTCTAAACATATTGTACACCAGGTTCATCATCCCGATTGACGCTGCAATGCGGTTAAAGTTCCTGCTTTCCAAACTCATCCCGTTCATGCTGTTTTCCATAAAGCCGAAGACATGTTCCACACGTACTCGAAAGCTCGATTTTGTTTTATTGGTAGCTTTCTGTTCCTCATTCAATGGATTATTTTTATAGCCTTTTTCATGTATCCGTAATACTACTTTCTTTGCTATCAATTTTTCGTGCAAATCCTCACCAGTATAGGCACTATCGGCAAACAAAGGCTGATT
>JANOMP010000158.1:0-2542 GCA_031420365.1 Cytophagaceae bacterium | reverse complement strand
AAAGGCAACAGTTTGAGCCATTGGCTTAAACATTTTTCCCTCAATTCCTTCAAGCGTAAAAATTGGTAAATACACCGCAAGGATTATCAATTCGCCAAACACGGCTGCGTTTCTCATTCGGGAGGAAGTGCTGTAAACAATATCGTCCATTTGTAATTGTGAAACTTTCTTTTGGTTGGAAATATGCAATTGAAACATACACGCCTCTACAATAATTACAGCACCATCCACAATCAACCCAAAGTCCAAGGCACCCAAACTCATAAGGTTTCCGCTTACGCCAAACATATTCATCATTATCACCGCAAACAGCATTGATAAAGGAATTACAGAGGAAACAATTATTCCCGCCCTTAAATTTCCAAGAAATAAAACCAATATGAGGATTACAATTAAAGCACCCTCCAATAAGTTTTTTGTAACTGTGCCTATGGCACTGTTTACCATTTTTGTTCTGTCCAAAAACGGTACTAATTCTACTCCTTCTGGTAACGTTTTTTGGATTTGAGTTATTTTTTCTTTTACATCTTTTATTACTCTGCTGCTGTTGTCGCCTTTTAGCATCATTACAACTGCCCCAGCAACTTCGCCTTCATCGTTGTAGGTAATTGCACCGTATCGTGTAGCGTTTCCAATGCGAACTTCGGCTACATCGTTTATTAAAAGTGGTGTTCCGTTAGCGGTATTTTTCACCACTATATTTTTTATGTCGTCAATGTTTCCAATCAACCCTTCAGCACGGATATACAAAACGGTTGATGCCTTTTCAATGTAAGCACCGCCTGTATTTTCGTTGTTTTTTTTCAATGCTGTAAATACATCGTTAATAGTGATACCGTAGGATTTTAGATTGTTTGGATTGATAGCGATTTCGTATTGTTTCACTCGTCCGCCAAAACTGCTTACATCTGCAACGCCTTTTACACTTATCAATTGTCGCTTTACAATCCAGTCTTGAATTGTCCGCAATTCAGTAGCATTATACTTGGCTTCGTAACCGTGTTTTGGTTTCAAAACATATTGGTAGATTTCTCCCAAACCTGTTGTAACTGGTGCTAATTCGGGAGTTCCAATTCCTTTTGGTATTTGATCTTCCGCTATTTTCAACCGTTCGGTTACTTGTTGCCTTGCCCAATAAATATCTACATCATCATCAAAAACGATGGTTATTAATGAAAGCCCGAACCTTGAAAAACTACGAATTTCCTTTAGCCCAGGAATATTGCTGTTGGCTTGTTCAATAGGAAATGTAATGAGCCGTTCCACATCAGGAGCACCCAACGAAGGAGCAACCGTAATTACTTGTACCTGATTGTCGGTGATATCAGGCACAGCATCAATTGGCAGTTGTGTAAGTTGGTAAAGCCCGTAACCAATGAGGGTCAAAATGAAAAGCCCTACAATGAGTTTGTTCTTTATTGAGAACTGAATTATTTTATTGAGCATATTTTTACAATTAATGAAATGAATGAAAGTTTGCGGTGCGTCAGCACCGTAAACAGTTTTGGTTGTGTCCGCTTTGCGGACACTTCATAATTCTTTAACTGATTTTTGGGGGTTGCCAAATATTGCTGACTATAGCGGAAGAATAAAATGCTCCGTTGTAGATTGGAGAAATTTTGTCGTAAAAAGCGTTTGGTCTTGGAATAGAATATTGAATATGGTTTACAAAAGCTAATGTAACGTGAACCGTTGAACAATCCGTTGTCTTAAAGGGTAAATTGTCGTGGTCGTGGTGGTCGTTGTCCGAATGGTCTTGGTGGTCGGAATAATGTTCGTTTAAAAAGTCCGCAAAAGTTTCATCGGGTTCTTGGTCGTGATGCACTAAGAAGTGATGAACTAACATTGGCAACCGCAATAGCTGATGCAGTTCTGTGTTTGCACCCAGAAAAACAAATAAAAATGATATTGAGATTAATTTTTTCAACGGGTCAAATATACGGTAAAAAATTGTCGGTTTGGCAGAATGTTGTAGGGTGGTGCGGTGCGGTTGGTAAAAATAAAATGTGCTGCAAAAGCGTTGGCTTGTGAGTAGGCTTGCAGCTCTTTTTATTTTGCGAAGGGATAGCCAAACGGTTTTGCCAAAATTGCATTTTCTGTTGGGTTAAGTCGGTCTGTTAATAGTCGCATTAAAAACCTTTTGGTCATCTTTCTGACCATGTAAAAAAATGTGAAGTTCTACAAGTAATGGTTCTTTGATTCTACCATCTAATGTATCACCTGATCTTGTTAATTTCTCAAAAACTATTTTGTCAACTTTAAATTTTGTGGAATAATCACGTTGCACTCTATTGTGTGTAACCCTAAGTTTAATAATTCCAGTTTCATTTTCTAACTTTCTTTGTATCTAGAAAATAAGTTATTGTTGCCATGTGTTTTTAATTACTCTCATTGCAATTATCATTACAAATATAAATGTTTTTTGATAAATCTAGATAACTTAAGGTAAAATAAATTTATATTTATGCACATTATCAACTAGTTAAGGCAAATAAGATAAACCAAGATAGAAGTAGATAAGTAAAAGCAACTGACTCATAAT
>JANOMP010000157.1:0-6116 GCA_031420365.1 Cytophagaceae bacterium | reverse complement strand
ACAACAAAAATCTCAAAAAAATATAAACTTACCCCAAATCAAAGAAAAAAGCCAGCAAAAAAATTATATACAATTGTATATAATGTATATGCGGCTAACTAAAAATAAAAAAGAAGGGGTTTTCTTGCTGACACTAAATATTAAATGTATAAGGCATAAGTAAGCTGGGCAGTTTTAAAGGAGAAAGGGTAAAGATTAAGATTTTATATTTAATGCTATTTACCAATTAACCAATTTGCATCACAAGGGCATGGATTTGGCTGTGAAATGAAGTTTATAATCTTTTGTTTTTGCCTAATTCCAAATTGTGTATTAATAATATTGAGAAATTTAGGGCTAAAAATAAAGAATCTTTTCGAGCTGAGAATTGTAGATTAGTGTAATTTTAAATAGCTAAAATTTCATTTTCTAAATTATTTTACAGAGAAAAGCAAGCGAGTTAGAATGCCGAATTCTCGAAATTGAAATTATTTTAGAATACTTCCAAAATTTGGAAATTCTCTCAATATTCAGAATTAACCACTATCAATTTCATTCCAAAAAAGTCTCCAAAATTAAAGATTTGTAGTTTAATTCAATTTGAGTTTGAATTTGGATGACTTTTGCTTTTTCTACACTAACTCTAAAGGTGTTGAGCTCTACACTATTGATAATTCCTTCTGTAAATCGTTCTTTAGCAGCTAAATAAGCTTTGTTTTGGATTCTAAGATTGGTTTCTGAAAATTTTAGTTTTTCAGTTAGCAAAGCAATTTCCATTTTTTGTTTTTCAAATTCTTGGTTCAACTTTAGGTTTTGCTGATCCATTTGTTTTTTCACGATTTGCTCTTGAATGGTAGCATTTGCAATTTTAGCTTTTATTTGGCCATTGGAATAAATAGGAATATTTAGGCCAAGTCTTAAATATTGATTAAAATTATAATTGAGTTGATTGAAATAAGAAAATTCTGTTGCAGCGGCACTAGAGTAAGCCGAGCCAAAACCCCCATTTAAACTTAAAGTTGGATACTTGGCCGCTTCGGCTATTCTTTTTCCTAGTTTAGCCTCAGTCCATTTTAAATCCAAGATTTTTTGTGCAGGATGCATTTTTGAAAACTCCCAGGTTTTCGGGAAAGTATTCTTTAAATCTTTTACTTCAATGGCTGTTTTGGAGCTAAAACCCAACCACTGGCTAAGGTTAAGTTTGGCCAATTCAAGATTATTTTTAGCACTATATTCTTCAAAAAATACATTAGCAATTTGGGCTTCAAAATCAGATATTTGACTTTTTGGAAGTATGCCTTCCTTTACTTTTTCTTTTAAAACTTCTAGTTGACTTTCTAAATCTTTTCTTTGTTCTTGACTAATTTTTAATAATTCTTGGGTTATCAATACTTGCATAAATGCTAAGATTACATTTGTCTTTAACTCTTTTTTTCGAAGCAACATTTGCATTTTTTCTGTATCAAAGCCGTTTTTATTGAGTGCAATTTGATTCTTTAAGGCAAAACCATTAAAAATAGTCAAATTTGTACCTAGCCCAATTGAATTCGAGGAGATGCTTCTTTGGATAAAAGAGTTGGTAAATGGATCAATACTCCTTCCGCCATTCATTCCTTGAGAAAAGTTTCCTGAAACCGTGGGATAAATATTTTTTTTTGAATAAGAGTAAGCATCGCTGGCTTGAAGTGTGACTAAGTTTTGGAGTTGAATATCAGGGCTTTGTCTAAAAGCCGTTTCAATACACTCTTCTAAAGTATAAGCCTTTTGAGCATTTAAATCTAAATAAAACAAACAGAAAAGTAAAAAATACCTCATAATTAAAAAAAAATCAAATAAACAAACCCAAAACAAATAACCGATAACAGATAACAGAAACCGACAACAGATAACAGATAACCGATAACAGATAACAGATAACCGACAACAGATAACAGATAACAGATAACCGACAACAGATAACGGATAACTTACAAACAACTACCGCTTCAACGACTTCCTAATATCATAAAAAAACTTTTCCATTAGCTTTAAATTTTCTGTTACAATTTCCCCACTACCAGTCATGCCATTTTTGAAAGGCAAATCTTTTTTTGAGGAGGTTTTAAGTGCATTTGGGAAATATACTTTGACCAGATACAATGAATCTTTGGCCACGTCTGAAATATAGCTGATTTGACCTCTCACAGTTCCAAATTCCTGAAAAGGATAGCTTTGGAATTTCACGATTACTTCCTGTCCTTTCTTTATTTTTCCAAAATTATATTGGCCTACCATCATTTCTCCATAATAGCCTGAGCCTTGTGGCAAAATATAGAGTAATTCTTGCCCAGCTTTTATAACTTGGTTTTCTTGAAGATTAGTTAAAAAATTTACTTTTCCTGATATGGATGCAACCGCTATGTATCGCTGTTTCCATGCTTCAATATCACTTTTTAATGTGTTTATAGATTGAATCAAGGCTATTTTCTGGTCCATTACATTTTTTTCAATTTCAAAAATCTCCTGTTGTTTTTGGGTTTGACTGATGGTGTTGTTTTCAAGACTCCCATTGGCTTGTTCGTAGGCTTGTTTTTTACTTAGATATTTGCTCATGGCATTTTTGGCTTCGAGTTTCGAAACAAACCCCTTTTCGCTTAGCCTCTGCTGACTTTGGGATTCCTCCAAGGCTATTTTTAGGTCCTGTTCTTGAAGTTGTAATTGGCTTTTGGCATTCTCTTGTAAGCGTCGCAAAGAACCAATTTCATTTCCTATCGTTGCTTTTTTCTTATTGAAAACTCCGTTTGGTGATGCTGCATTTGAAGACATCATGGCTTGCTGAAAAACTTGAAAAGGTTTCTGAAGTTCGCCCAAACTAAAATATTGTGGAATTTTTGCGTTTTGAATAGCGTTTAGCTTATTTTCTTGAGCTAAATCCACCAAATGATTCACTGTGTTTTCCAGTTCCAGTACTTCATCATGACTAGCTGTACTTTCTAGATAAGCTAAAATTTCGCCTTTCTGTACTTGCTGGCCTTCTTTCACAAATAGTTTTATCAAATTTCCGTCTGTTTTGCTGATAATATTCTTGGGAAGGTTGTTCGAAACCACTTTCAATGGTGCACCTACCAGGTCAGGGTATTCCACAAACCAAGTGATGGCAATCAGCATAACAAAAGCCAAAAAGAAAACTGTGGTACCCCAATGTACCAACCAAGTAGGTGGTTTGTTGAGTACTTCATCTACATTTGAATTTACCAATTCTGGCAAACGGTTTCCTCTTCCACCTTCTTCTCCGTCAAATATTATCTCAGGTGGAGTTGGGGGAGGTACTGCTTCTTTTGGAAGCAATTCTGGCTCAAAAAAACCTCTGCCGCCCATCAAAATCCTGATGTCGGTATGGAGAAGCTTTTCCGAACTATTTATGTATTCTTTTTCGTTCATTTGTTATATTTGTAAAAAAATAGAATTATGCAAACGATTTATCAGCTTAATACTAAGGAAATTGACCGTAATTTTTTTGAGGCTTTTAAACAGCTTTTTAAAAATAAGAATATAAAAATTACTGTTGAGGAAGTAAAAGAAACCACAACTATCAAGTCCTTTGAATCCTTAAAAAAAAGCCAACCAATAAAAATTGACCCTTCCATTGACATTAGAGCTTTAATAGTAGATTCTCGTGACCCAAATATCGAATTCTGATGGTATATTTTGATACCGATGTTTTAATTCACACCATCATAGAGCAAGATTTTATTAAAAGGGAAATCTCAATGAATACCCTTGAAACTTGTTATAATTCAAAAACTTTGGCCATTTCCCTACTTTCTATTCAAGAAATAGCATTTGTTTTGGGTAAAATGAAAGTATCAAATGACAAAATATTGGAGAAATTGAATTTCTATATGGCCTTAAATCCTATAACCTTGAATATTCAACATTACGAAAGAGCCAATTTCTTGGCAACTCTCATGGGTTTTCAAAATTATAACGACGCCTACATCTAGCATTAGCCGAATCACATTGCAAAGAACTTTATACGTTTAATAAAAACGATTTTAACAAAATCAAAAACTATACTGATTTAAAAATCAATGTGTTGGCAATTTAACCTCACCCCCCGCCCTCTCCTGAGGAGAGGGAGCTTTTATTTTCGGGGAAAACTCAACTTTGGGGCAAAGGGCTACGCCCCCAACTCCAACTGATTCTTAACCAATTCATAATACCGACCTCCGTTCCTACTTAAATCTGCATGTGTGCCTACTTCTACCACTTTACCTTTTTCTAAAACTATTATCTGGTCGGCATTTTTTACGGTGCTGAGGCGATGAGCCACCACCACCACAGTTTTGCCTTGTACAAACTCATCCAGATTGTCCATAATAATTCGTTCGTTTTCAGCGTCAAGGGCATTAGTGGCTTCGTCGAAAAACAAATACTCTGGATTTTTATAAACGGCTCTGGCTATTAATAGTCTTTGTCTTTGGCCTTGTGATACACCGTTGCCTTCGGCACCTATTTTGGTGTTGTAGCTAAGGGGCAGCTCTTCTATAAAATCTTGAATGTTGGCTACTTTTACGGCATGCAGGAGCTTGTGAATGTCTGGGCGTTCGTCTGAAATGCTGATGTTGTTGGCAATGCTGTCTGAAAATATGTATCCATCTTGCATTACCGTGCCGCACAGGCTACGCCAATAGTCATGACTGATGTTCTTGAGTTGGGTAGTGCCTATTTTGATTTGGCCTTTTTGTGGCAGCACAAACTTTAATAATAATTTTAAGAGCGTAGTTTTACCACTTCCGCTGCTGCCTACTATAGCGGTGGTTTTGCCAGCTGCTATTTTTATGCTGATGTCGGTCAAAACTGGCTCATTGCCAGCACCTGGGTAGGTGTAACTCAGATTTTCAATGTTGATACAGTGGTCTTGTGGCAGGGTTTTGAGTAAATGTTGGTCTGCGGGTTCTTCCTCAACCATAGTATGTACTTCGTTGAGGCGTTCGAGGCTCATTTTGGCATCTTGGAGGTGTTGCATAAAACCTACCAACTGCTCTACAGGGCTATTGAGCTGTCCGATGATGTACTGCATGGCCATCATTGCTCCGAGGGTCATTTGCCCATTTACTACTGCCGTGGCTGCCAGAAATGTGATAAAAATATTCTTACCCTCATTGATAAACAATGCTCCCACTTGTTGGTATTGTTGCAGGGCCAAGCCACGCATGCTGAGTTTAAAACTTTGCACTTGCAGATTCTCCCAGTCCCAGCGTTTACGTAATGTGGCATTGTTGAGTTTAAGCTCAGGCACGGATTGCACGAGTTGTATCAAGGAACTTTGATTTTTGGAGTTGAGAGCAAAGCGTTTATTGTCTAAACCACGGCGATATTTTAAGAATAATACCACCCACACGCTATAAGCCACAGAAGCCACTACAAAAACACCAAAAATGCTGAGATTATAATATGCCAATACAAACGAAAAAATGACCAGATTAAACATAGAAAACATCACGTTGAGGGACGTGCCTGTCAAAAACGACTCTATGCGGCTGTGATCCCCTATACGTTGGAGGATGTCGCCCGTTTGTTTGCTCTCAAAATAGCTTACGGGGAGTTTAAGCAGTTTGCCCAAAAACTCTGAGAGGATGGACAGGTTGATACGGGTACTCACATGCAGCAATATCCATGACCGCAAAAAATCTACTGCCATACGCCCAATGAATAACATAAGCTGAGCGGCAAGCACCAGATATATAAAATTAAGATTGCGAGTTTGTATGCCGGTATCTACCACACTTTGTGTCAAAAAAGGCATGATAAGCTGTATCATAGATCCGACCAACAACCCTAAACCCAGCTGAATTATGAGGGATTTGTATTTAAAAAAATATTGAAACAAAGCCCCTAAGCTTTTCTCCTTGTTTTTCTCGGCGAAGGTATCGTTTTCGTAAAATGCCGCTGTGGGTTCCAAAAGTAAGGCAACGCCTGTGCGTTCGCCATATATAACGGTGGTTGCCCATTGAGATTCAAACTCCTGAAAAGTGTATTTGAGCAGGCCTCTGGCAGGGTCGGCTACAAAGACTTGGCTTTTTGAAATTTTATAGACAACAATGAAATGATTTTGACCCCAGTGTACGATGCACGGTAGTGGAGCTTCATTTTTG
>JANOMP010000156.1:0-11980 GCA_031420365.1 Cytophagaceae bacterium | reverse complement strand
CCTGCCCCTGTTATTGCAGCTCCACTCACAACAGTGGCTGCCGTCCAACTGTATGTTGTTGGAGATAAGTTAGATCCAATTGCAGTGGATCCTATCGTGGTTCCTGAGCAAATAGAAGGATTTGCAGGTGGAGTAATGACAATATTTGGCCTAACGGTAACCACTACAGTTGCGGTACTTGTACAAACTGGGGTAGTACTGGTGCTTGCTGTGATAGTATAGGTAACTGTTGCGTTTGCTGTACCTGGGTTTATTAATACATCGGTAATTGTCGTACCAGATCCACCTCCAGAAGTTGTAGCACCAGTAATTCCTCCATTTACAGTGGTGGCTAACCAAGAAAAAGTTACTCCAGATACTGGAGTAATTGCCACATTTGCAGCTACTCCGCTACAAACTGTGGCAGGACTAACGGTAATTGTTGGTAATGGAATCACTGTTACCGAAGTTGTAGCTGTTGCTGAACAATTATCAACGTCTCTTGCTGTAACGGTATAACTAGTATTGGTTGTAGGTGAAACACTAACAGTGGCTCCAGTCGCTGAAGTATTAGTCCAGGTATAGGTATATGGAGTTGTTCCTCCTGATCCTAAAGCAGTTAAAGAAGTTGAAGTTCCACTACAAATTGTAACTGGGGCATTTACTGAAACGGTAACTGGTGGCACAATAACTTTGGTAATTTGACTTATTATAGAACAAATTGGGTCATTAATGGTAGAAGAAGTGGTAGAAAGCCTAATTCTATATAGCTTTCCGCTTAATGCTGAAACAATTGGTGTTGGCAAATTAATTGTAACGTTCATATTTGAACCAACAAAAGTGCCTTGCAAAACACCTGTTACATCCGTCCAGGTAACCCCATTATTATTACTCTCTTGCCATTTATAAAAATTATGTTCTGCATTTGGGTCAGTTATTGTTGCATTAATTGTTTCATTTGTGCCTCCAAGACACATAACAGATTCACCATCAAGAATTATATTTAATGGACATTTACTAACTTTTATGTCGTCAATAATAAAGTTATTTCCAAAACCTCCTGGGGCTACATTTCTAATAGCAAACAAAGCTGAGGAAGTGCTTGAACCAGTTTTAAAAGAAAACCCAAATTTCTGCCATGCGCTACCAGTCACATTACCGGATTGTGCCTTTATGATTCCATCAATAATAAAAGAAACATTTGGTTGAATAGTTGAAGTTGGGGAGATATTTCTTAACCATGCCGTAAAATTATATTGTGTATTTGGACATAAATTATTAATCAATTTTTCAGTCACAATATTCGGGGTATATCCAGCATTTACAACCATCATATACCCATTTACATCCCCCACAGTATGGTCTTCATATAAAACATCCCACCATCCAGAAGCTTGGTGTGAGAAGGAATTCCCACCTGAGCCATTACAATCGGTATTATTTGTGATCGAATAGAATCCATCCCAAGGAGCAAAACAGGTATAATTAGAATATCCATATTCAGTTTCAATATATACTGGCCCATTTTCTGGTGTTCCACTTCCAAAATCTCCATTTGGAAACAAATTGGGTATTAAACTATCATCACAAACCGCCGTTGCAGGACAAGCCGTACCCGTGTTTGGAACGGTTATGTATTCATCAGCAAAACAATACTCCCCATTTCTGGTTACTTTCACATAATATGTACCTGGCCCTAAGCCTGTAATTGTTCTAGTAGGACTTAAAGTGGAAACAGCTACAGGTGTGTCATTAATTTTGGTAATCCATGTTACTTGGTCCGTTCCTAACACATCAGATGAAAGCACTATTGTGCCGTTTGTTGCGTTGCAACCATTTGCACCAGTGACTGTATAGCTAGTAAAAAAAAAACTTGAATTTGAAACAAGCGTAATATTTACATTCTTACAAACAGTTTTTGAAGTAAAGTCACGAACGAAAAACAAATAATTCCCTACGGTTAAACCACCAAAATCTGTGTAACTAGGACTTTGATTGTTTATGCCTCTTACCCAATTGACTCCATCTATACTTGTTTCATAATCAGGGGTGGCAGTCACTCTAACATAGCCATTTGTATTCGTACATGAACTTGGATTTACTGGTATGATAATATATTGCCCTGTACAAATACTTCCACAAGCAGTTAATATGGTCATATTAGTAGTTGCTGTATTGGTACATTGATTCGCTCCAGTTGCAGTAACGGTATAAACTCCGCCCATGGCCCCGCTACTAGATAAAACCAATGGACTTTGTTGATTGCTAGAAAAACCATTCGAGCTAGACCATTGATAACTATTGATTGGCGTAGGCGTAGTAGGACTCGGTATAGAGGTAAGTTTAAAAATTGAACCTACACAATGAACACCAGTATTGGTAACACTTAGAGTAGGTCTAGGTAAAACAGTAATATTCTGAATATTTGATTCAGCTGGAATACAACCATTTCCACTTGCACTTACAATTACTTTATAAAATCTAGTATTTAAAGTAGCTGTTGGAATGGTATAAAAATTACTTATTGATCCTGCTATATTTGTAAAAGTTCCTGCTGTTCCTGTTGTAGAAACTTGCCATTGATAAGTAAATGGCCCTACCCCATTTAGTATAGAAGAATTTAAGGTATAAACTCCATTTTGACAAATAACCGCATTACTTGGAGTAATAGTCACAGAAGTTTGAGGAACAATATTTAAAGTTAGTATTTGAGAATATTGTGGACCACAATTATTAGCAGAAGTATTTACATTTAACCTATAATATATAGTACCAGATACTGAAGTTGGAGGTGTATAATTTATTGACGTAGCTCCCGAAACAGATGCCCAAGGCCCAGCAAGAGAAGAAGAACTTTCCCATTGATAGGTTATTGTTCCTGTCGTATTTGTGACGGTACCTTGTAAAATTGTGGAGCCATTTAAACAAACCGTTTGATTGGAAATGGTAGCCGTTACCGTATGCACAACATTAGTTTGAATTTGCACAGAAGTTGGAAAAAACAATCCACAAGCACTAAAATTTACTACCGTTCTATAATATCTTAAACCTAAGCTATCATTTGTGGGAGAATAAGTTGCACCTGTTGCCCCAGACATATTTAACCAAATATTAAGATTGCTTGATTTTTGCCATTGATATGAAAAAGAGCCACTTGCACCTGATACCGATGTAGAAAGTGCCACAGATCCTCCTAAACATAGTAAAGTTGAAGAAGGAGTTGTAGTTATCGTTCCTGGATTTAAAACTGTAAATGTAAATGAAGGGGACACTGCGAAGGAACAGCCAATGCCACTCATAGTTGCTATTACTCGATAATAAAATATTCCAGCAGCACTTGCAATTGGACTATAATTAACATTTGTAGCTCCTGAAACATCCGCCCATCCAGTAGTCCCATTCGCTGATTGCTGCCATTGGTAGGTTATGCTACCAACTCCATTTGAAACGTTTGCTGATAATGCACTAGATGTACCTAAACATGTAATATTATTTCCTACAACTGCGGCAGTTGGAGCCGGAACTACTGTAATCTTAAATGTATTAGATGTCCCAGGACTACATGCTCCACCAGCCCCTTCTACTATAACTCTATAAAAATAATTACCTGCAACTGCAAATGAATTTGTAAAATTAGAATTTGTCGATCCAGTTATTATTGTCCAAGCAATGCCATCAGGTGACAAATACCATTGATAAGTGTAAGTACCTTTTACATCAATGACCGAGGTTATTGTGGAAGAACCATTTACACAAATTAAACTATCAATACTTGTTATCGTTGGTGTTGGACTATTTACAACTTGATACAAAACACTTGCAGTGGCAGTACATCCTTTACTATCAGTTACAGTAACCGTATACGTTGTATTAACAAGAGGGTTATAATCTTCATAAAACAAATTTCCTCCGCCGCCGTTCCAGTTATAAGAATAAGGAGGAACTCCAGCTAAAAGGGTGGTTCTTACTGAATCAAATGCAGCAATATTTGCACATATCTTAATTGTAGATGCAGTTAAGGAAAGCCCCACCAACTGTGAATTTGCTGTTAATGTAATAGAAGGCACAATTATTTCACAAGCAGTTCCAGTCGCCCATTTTGCTCTTAATGCATATGGAGTTCCCGAACTTGCTAAACCTGTAAATGTATAAGTTCCTATATTATCATTTACCGTTACAAAACTTGTACCTCCATTTACACTCAAGCTAATTTGTGTTTGACTTGGGTCATCATTGAAAGAAAAAGTTATGGAACCATTATCAAATCCACAAGCAGGATTCACTGAAGAAGTGATAACCACAGGATTTGCCACTATAGAAACTGTAGTAGTATAGGTATTTGAACAACCGCTTAACGTGGCTGTTAATGTATAAACACCCGCCGCTGCTAATGAAACATTACTTACAGTTGGATTTTGACTAGTACTTGAAAATCCATTTGGGCCTGCCCAAGCATACGTTCCACTCGATACACTCGCCGCGGTTAAATTAAGTGTTCCAGCCTGACACACAGGGGAATTAGAACTTGCACTTGAACTAAATGATGCAGGCTGAGTGACTGAAATGGTGGAAGTAGCTGTACATCCATAGGCATCTTGTAGGGTAATAGTATGAGTGCCTGGAGGCACATTATTAAAAACCCCAGAGGATTGAAAAGCTCCGGCATTTAATCGATAATTATATACGGGAATGGTTAATGAAGTTCCAACAAATGGTCTAATTACCGAAGGGGGCACCACTTGAGAGGGTGCAGTAGTTGATTCTCCAGGTCTTGCCCAACCTACCGCTAAGTTATCACCACCGGTGCCTTCTTTGTGTAATACTTCAATGTAATAAATTTGACCTGAAGTTAAACTTATAGTAACAGACTTCTGTGAAGCATATTTATTCCATTCTTGAACACCTGTAAATCCTGTAACTGAAGCTCGTAAAACTTTATTTGCTGCCAATTCATTGGTGCTGATCCAAAGCTCACTGTTGTCATCAGAAGATACCCAAAACGTATAATTCCCTGTTTCTCTTGGCACAATATACCCCACCATTCTTGCCCCATAATTATCCAAGAAATTAATTGGAGCTTCGGTTGAACTTAGTAAAAATGAGCCTGCTGGCGAATTTGGATAATTTACATTTGAAGTTAAATTACTCACAGAGGAGCCGGCAATATTATCCCAATATTGATAGGTTATATTACCTAGTCCACCATTACCTAAGCTTCCAGCTGCATTAATTACCCCATTATTCGCACCAAAACAACTTACGTTAGTTCCTGTTAAGGAAACTGAAGGCGGAAGGCAAATTATGGCTGCACTGTTTACAGTTATTACCTTAGTAACACTAACAGAATAGCCATTTTTTGTTACAGTAAGCGTATATGTTCCAGAATTTATGGGTTGAGCATTGGGGATGGTAGGATTTGCAGAAGTACTCGAAAATCCGTTGGGGCCAGTCCATAAATAGGTTACCGGTGTATTCTCATAAATTGTGATATCATCCAACGAAAAGTCGTTTCCAGTAGTTCCTGTAGTTGCATTATTAATCGAGAAAACCATTGGACCAGTGCTAGTAGCCGTAAAGGTGGTTGCTAATTCAGACCAACTTCCATCGGGGGCAGTTAAACTTAAACCAATCGCAATTCCACCAACATTCCATCTAAGTACACTCGCATTACTTGTACTATTAAATCCTCTGACCCAAGCAGAAAGATCGTAGGTATTTCCATCCACGACATTGATAGTTACAAACCACATTCTTTGGTTTGCAGTACCAGGAGATCTTACAGCATAAAGTAGGCCTCTGCCAAACCTGTCTCTATAACTATCAACTGATCCAAAAATATCACTAGGTCTATAGTTCACATTGTAATTTCCAGCACTAGTTCCCAAAGGCACATCGGAAGAAAAACCTGATGTACCATTTGTAAAACTACCATTTACTAACTCATCAATCATAAAATCAGCAAAAGCCCCTGTCTGAGTTAAATTTAAACTTGAACCAGCGGTGAGTGAAACTGGTGTGGTAATGCTATAATTGGTAATAAGTTTAGAAATCACATTTGAGGTAGCCTCAAAAGCGGTAGTTTGAGATTGAACGAGTCTTCGATAATACGTTGAAACGGTAATGGCAGGAGGATTATAAGTTAGCGTGTTAGAACTTGCTATATCGGTCCAAGTAGTTCCATTTGTGCTAAATTGCCATTTGTAAACAATTGTTCCGTTTGTGGTGGTAGCTGCCGATACACTTGTTATTGTAGTTGGGTCATATCCAGCATTTTGCACTTGATTTCCGGATATTTCTCCTGAAAAGTTAATTGGAGGTGCTGGGGGATTGTTTAAACCTTTTTTTTCTATTGAGAACCCATCAAAACTTTTCAAAAAGAAAACCATCCAAATAACTAAATATAAGGAAAGCCTAATGCCTTTTGGCAATATTGAAATATTTTCTTTTTCTAAAATTAGCACTAAACCGTTTTTACATGGGTGAAATAAGGTTTTTAAGCCCCCAAATGAGCCTTAATATTTATTAAGCGGTAGCAAAGACTGTGCCATAATATGATTATATCAGGTATAACAAGTTTGATGATTTACTAAAATAAATGCTAATAATTCGTAAGTAGATTTATTAAATTGAATGGAAAAATTGTTAAAAA
Organism: Cytophagaceae bacterium; assembly: GCA_031420365.1. GTDB lineage: Bacteria > Bacteroidota > Bacteroidia > Cytophagales > Spirosomataceae > Leadbetterella. The sequence goes on along the minus strand of JANOMP010000156.1, from coordinate 5,352 downwards.
AAATGAGATGAACTTTTTAAATTCATCTCATTTTTTTTAACAATTTATTTTTTAAACTTAAATAAAAGGTTTATTTACAATTTAAAAAGTTTACTAATTTCGAACCAATCCTTCTGGAGAGCTTAAAAACCTCTCCAGTTGATAACTTAACGCACCTTACTCCATCCTGCTCTTTTATTTCTTGAATAAAATTAAGATTTAAAAGCAATCCTTTTCTAGCTAAAAAAAAGTGACTCTCTCCAACCAATTGAGTAGAATAATGTTTCAAGGTAAATGCCGAACAAATATATCCTTTATCGATTAGCCTAATCATCGAATAGTTTCCTGCAAAACTTTCTATGTATTTTATTTTTTCAAATGAAACTGCTTTTTTTCCATAATTAAAAAATAGATTTTGATCAATTACTTTTTTAGTTTCTGTTTTCATTATTGTAGAGTTTTCATGTTTATGCAAAAATCGGGACAATATTTATAAAGTTTTAGAGTATAAATACTTGATTTTTAAAATTTTATAGTCATGTTTGAAATAAAGTTAGTAATTTAAATAATACCATTCAATATTTTTTTAGTATTTTTCTTATTTTAAAGATAAATGGTTCGAATTTGTAAATACTTGGCAATTCTTTAGCTTTGCAAAAAAAAGAAAAATGAAATTACCCATTATTGCACCCTCTATGCTTGCAGCAGACTTTGCAAATTTGCAAAGAGATATTGAGCTTGTTAATAAGTCAGAGGCCGATTGGTTTCATATTGACATAATGGATGGGGTTTTTGTGCCTAATATTTCTTTTGGAATTCCTGTAACTGAAGCTATAAAAAAACATGCTAAAAAACCTTTGGATGTGCATCTAATGATTGTACAACCTGAAAAATACATTGAAGCTTTTGCAAATGCTGGAGCAGATTATATAACGGTACATTTTGAGGCCTGCACGCATATTCACAGCATCATAAATCAAATTAAAACTCTTGGCTGCAAGGCTGGAATCGTATTAAACCCTGCCACTCCTATATCAGTGTTAGAAGATATTATTTTTGATTGCGATTTAATTTTGCTAATGTCAGTAAACCCAGGCTTTGGAGGTCAAAATTTTATTGAAAATACGATATCAAAAGTTATCAAATTAAAAGAACTCATTTCACGTAAAAATGCAAAAACTTTAATAGAAATTGACGGGGGAGTAAATTTAAAAAATGGTCAACGATTAATAAATGCGGGGGCCGATGCCTTGGTTGCAGGAAGCTTTGTTTTTAACGCTGAAAATCCAAACTTAATTATTCAACAATTAAAAAATTTACAAGTTAATACTTCAACATAAAGTACTTATTTTCAGCTTTTTTTTCTATTTCAAAACTATTTTAAACTGGATAATTTCGAATACTGCTTTTATTTTAGAATATTTATTAAAAAAAAGGACTTTAAGAGTCTTGATTAAATTTTGGAAAATAAAACAAGTATTTATAATAAGGCTTTTACAAAAAAAATATAAATACTTATCATAGCAAGTATTGATTCCTAATAACGAAAGAAACTTTGTTTAAAATTTTCAATATTAGATTAAAATTAAAACAAAAAAGTGAGCTATCTACAGCTCACTTTTTTAATAAAATCTAAATAAAATACAATTTACTTATTTTGCTATTTCTATAGCAGCTTCTCTTGCATTTATTGTTTTACCTCTCATTCCTTCTATTACTTTAGACACGTCTTTTTGTTGTACTTCTACAAAAGTGAATTTATCGTACATATCTATTTGGCCAATCACTCTTCCTGGAATTTTAGCCTCTGAAGTTATGGCTCCAACAATATGGTTTGGCGATACATTATCTTTTCTTCCAAGATTTATAAACAAACGAACCATTCCTGGCTCAGGATTTCCTGCTGTTTTCGGTCCTTCTCCAAATGCTCTTCTAGGTCTAGATCCTTCGTTTTCGCCTCTTGATCTTTCCTTAGTAAAATCACCTCTTCTTTCAAAACTTCCATTTCTTGTAGATTCTCCACCTCTTTCAAAACTTCTTCTATCCCCAGAACCCGGCCTTTCGTTTCTTCCACCAAATCTGCTTTCAGTTCTTCTATCTGAAGTCCTTCCTCCATCGTCAGCAAGTTCATCGTCTCTAAAACTTGATTTCCTGGCAGATCCAGCTTGCATACGAATTAAGGCTGAAAGGATGTGGTGAGTATAAAAACCTTCTTCTTTCAATTGTTCTAATATTCCTTCATAAGCCTCATTTCCTTCTTCTTGAATATTGGCTTTTATTTTTTCTACCAATTTACCTTGACGAGCCTTCTCCATATCGGCTTGCTTAGGAATTTGCCCTTGAGGAATTTGTACTTTGGTGTAATGCTCCAAATCTCTCATACGGCTGCGATCCCTCTTAGTTACAAATAAGAACGCTCTTCCAAGCTTTCCAGCTCTACCTGTACGGCCAATACGGTGTACGTAATATTCCAAATCCATTGGAAGATCAAAATTAAAGACTGCGTCTACTCCGCTTACATCTATACCTCTTGCAGCAACGTCTGTTGCTACCAATATTTTAGTGTTGCCATTTCTAAATTTGTTCATCACTTGGTTTCGAGCCGTCTGTCTTAAATCTCCATGTAAACCTTCCGCTGCATAACCTTGAGCTTGAAGATCTTCAACCAACTCGTCCACCTTAGATTTGGTATTACAAAACACCAACATCAATTGCAAATCATGAACATCGATTAATCTAACCATAACTTCAAATTTGGCTTCTTTTTTTACCAAATAAAACGATTGGTCAATATTGACATTTGTAATTTCGTTTTTAGTTACCTTAATTATCTCTGGATTCTTTTGAAATTTCTTAGTGATATTCAATATGTCTTTTGACATTGTTGCAGAGAATAAAACCGTTTGTCTTTCTTCTGGTGCGTGAGAAAGGATATGTTCAATATCTTCCCTGAAACCCATATTTAGCATTTCGTCTGCTTCATCTAAAATCACCATCGAAATATTATCTAATTTCAAGGTTTTCTTTTCGATGTGATCCATTATACGACCTGGAGTACCTACCACAATTTGGGTACCTCTTTTTAAATTAGCAAATTGTCTTTCATAAGATTCTCCACCATAAATGGCTGTTACTAACAATCCTTTTTTGTGTTTTGCTAGTGCGGTAATTTGCTCTTTAACTTGTAAAGCCAACTCACGAGTTGGGCACATGATTAAAACTTGTGTAGCACGATTTTCCACATCTACGTGTTCGATGGCGGGAATTCCAAATGCCGCTGTTTTTCCTGTTCCTGTTTGTGCTTGACCAATAACGTCTCTTCCTGATAGAACTACCGGAATAGCTGCTGCCTGTATAGGTGTAGTATCTACCCAACCCATTTCTACCACTGCCTTGAGGATAACCTCAGATACAGCGAAATCTGTAAACTTAATTGTTTCCATAAAATTTTTTTGCCGGGCGTTTCGCTAACGACCGAATTGTAATAAAAATTAAAATAATTTGAGGCGATTGCGATACGCCCTTACGTGAACATCACGGATTATATCCGTTGCCTGCTCTGAAGGGGAAAATTAAAGAGTCTATGAGACCTTTTGCCATTTGCAGAGTCTCGAACGGATAGTTCGATTAAAAACGATGCAAAAGTACGAAGAATTTTTATTTGAATATCATATTTTCAAAAATATTCTTGAAATAAGTCTATTTAAGATTAATATCTTGATGTTTTAAGGAAAATATCATGAATTTTGCTTTTAAAATCTCTTATATAACCTAATTTATAAATATTACTTTGATTCTTTTTTGAAGCCCACTTATTTTCAATTTTAAATCTCAAAGAAATTCCTCATCAAATTAAGAGCATAAAATCCAACCCTATGTTACTTAAAACTCATTTTAAAAGATTTTCTGAATTTACAATTACAAAAATATCAGTGTACGTACAAATGAATGTTTAATATCTTAAAATTTAGAACATTTTCATAAAAAAAATCTCTTATTTTGATACCAAAATTTCTTTAGTTGGGTCTATGAAAAACCAAAGACCTGAGGCCACAATCAGGCATCCTGATATAAGAAAAAGTGGATAATTGAAATTTCCTGTATGTTGTACTATATAACCAAAAATTATAGTAATAAAAAAGCCTCCCATTTGACCAGCAAAATTCATTGCTCCGGTCACAGTTCCTGCATTTCGTTTGCCGATATCGACACACACTGCAAAAGCAACTGGCAAAGTAAGGTCTTTTAATAATACGCATATTGCCAATAAATACCCAGCAGTTTGGTTATCTTCACTTAGACCAGCTAACAAAAAACAAATACTAGCTGAGCCCAATCCCGTTACCCCTACTATACGACGACCTAGTTTTAAGCCAAATTTTTTACTTAAAAAATCACTAGCAAAACCCCCTAAAATACACCCAATTGCCCCTAAAAAATAGGATAAAGAGATAAAGTTTTTAGATTGGTCTTCGGTCATTCCTCTACCTTCCTGAAAATAAGTGGAGGACCAATTGGTAAAAAAATAAGATGCATAAAAAAACAAATGACACATAAGCATCAATATCCAAATGTTTGGATTCTTTATTATAGTTTTCCAATGTATTTTATGTGAAACCCCATTTTCTTTTCTAGCTGTTTCAATTTCCTCTACTTCTTCTGAACTTATGCTTTTATGATCTGCTGGATTATCCCTAAACCAAAAAAACCAAGCCGCAGACCATGCCGCCCCCATTATTCCTAACAGCACAAAAGCCATTCGCCAACCCACCAAATGTACTAATGGAATAACAATTAAAGGTGTCAATGCTCCTCCAATTCGACCTGCGGCCCAGATTACGGATTGAGCCCTACCAACTTCCACAGCGGGAAACCATCTTGCAATTACAATTGAAGCATTTGGATATGCTCCTGCTTCACCCATTCCAAAGAAAAACCGAACTATTAACAAATACACAAACCCAAAAGCCGTTCCAGTTAGTGCCGTAAAGCCTGACCACCAAAGCACCACTCTTGTTAAAACTTTGCGAGGGCCTATCCTATCGCCCAAAATCCCTGTAGGCAATTCAAATAAAGCATAAGCTAGAGAAAAAGCACCCAAGACATACCCAAAAGATTGGTTATCAAGATGTAAATCTGCTTTTACATATTTACTAACCACATTCATACAAACTCTATCCAAAAAAGTAATTATAGAAAGTAAAAACAAAAAAAAGAGAACTTTATGACGGGTTTTCATTTAACTAAATTTGGTTATTTTTCTGGAAATCAAAAATATCTAAAAACAATGATACTTGTTTCCAATATTAAAATTTTGAGAAAATATTTTTTTTTCACTACTATCCGAAAGTTTTTATTTAAAAAAAGCCTGTA
>JANOMP010000155.1:0-13570 GCA_031420365.1 Cytophagaceae bacterium | reverse complement strand
GGGAAAATACCATATTCAGCATGTAAATCAATCCGCCAAAGAACTAAAGGAATGGCTAGAAATATTCAATGGTGTCTCAACAAAGTACCTGCAGAATTATTTGAATTGGTTCTCCGTAAAAAAACGATTAGATAATGCCAAAGTGCCTCTAAAAGAATTATCAATATTGTTGTGCAGCTCTTGGCAAGCTATTCAGTGCCTAAAAAACATACCAAACTTATCATATATTTAATAGAACAAAGCCTACTTTATTTAGTCTGCCATTGATTTTATCATACTTTCTAAAAACGCAATTTCTTCATTGGTCAGTTTATACTTTTCTGCCATTTTGCGTTCTCATCTTGATATATAATTCCTACATTTTCTAATGTTTCCAATGCTAAACTTATGGCATCTTCAAAATGCTCTAAGTTATCTTGCCAGTTTTTTAAAGCAACATCTTTCGGATCAGTCATAACAAAATCGTTTTGATTCCAATCACAAGTAACATCTTCATTTTCAATCCAAATATCAACCCAAGCTTTTATATTTCCATCTTGAATTAAAACAGCATCTTTTTTGTATCGAATAGCTTTCATCATTAATTCATTGGTTTTATCATTTTTTCAACAAACTCAATTTCATCTTTGGTCAATTTATACTTTGCATATAATTGTTGGTCAATTTCAGCGATTGATTTTGTCCAATCTATTTTAGATTTTTCTGTAAAGTCTTGATTCGGAACATATTTCCAAACATCTTTATTGTTGTCTTGAGTAACTTTTAAAACGCCTAGCATTGCACGAACAAATTTTGTCTTAATGTATTTTAAACATGACTCAGCCACATTTTTCGTTTCAAATGAACCAATGCTTATAAATGATTGAGTATAACCAATTCCAGAAATGCCTGTTAATGGTTCTCCAATTAATGGGGTTGACAAAACTTCTCCTAAAGCACCAGAGCCATTACTTTTTGGAAGTATTACTTTGAATTTATAGGTGTTAATATGTTTTTCAATATACTTAGCGGGTAAGAAGCGATATATTCTTTTGTTTTTAATTAAGCCAAAAACACAAAGTTCATCATTGGTAGTTGGTTTTTCCGTAAATATTGGCAATTGAGAAAAAATTGAAGTTGTCAATCTTTTTTCTTTACCATCACTTCCTATGATTTTTTTATACTCTGGATAGTCTTTATAAAGAGTTTCTAAATCAAATTTGTTTTGAACAAATATTTGACTGTCAATTGATTCAAAGATTGATAATTTAGATACTTTCTGCAAAATTGTATTAAGCTCATCAAACTTTGAAAAGACACCTGTCTTTTCAAAAATTTGTTTTGTATCTCTTAAAGTAATAGCTACCCCACCTTTTAGGTCTATTTCAGGAAAAACATCACTGCTCTTACTGAAATAAGATTGGACTTTTAAGTGTTTGTCATCTAACATCTTCCTATTCCATTGGTTTGGTGTTTTGCCTGCATTGAAAAGAAATCTACCAGGGGTTACGAGCACCACTTTTTCACTTAACTGATAAGCCAAATCCATAAACAGATGATAAATAGGATTATCACTCGTACCTTCTCTTCTATCTTGATAAGGCGGATTGCCAACGATTACATTAAACTTCATAGTCTTGTTATTTATTTTAATAATATCATCTTCAATCAAAATATTTTCTTTGATTAAGTCTAAAGATGTATAAACCTGTTCAATTAGGTTAATATCTAATTCTAGTAGAGTGTAAACTTTTCTTGTGAATTCATAAGTAAGTTTAGAAGTCGGTATTGAATAAAAATTACTTGCTGTTTTTTTGCCAAATTTTTTATAGACAGCATATACAAATTCACCCTGTTTAGAAGCTATATCTAGTATTAATGTCGAATCTGAAATAGTGTTGTCAGGCAAAGAATTAATCATCAATTCTGTTATGTTTTCAGGAGTAACTACTTCCCATTCAGAAAGACGACCAAATTTCTTAAGAGCATTACTCGCTCTTTCTATTGGAGAAATTGCCGTGTCGTTTGCTAATGAATTAATGTTGTGAATTTTATAATCAAGTTCGCTTAAAATAAATGGGTTGATGTGTTTTTGAAACAAGTCTAGTATTACAGAATCTAAATTTAAATTTGAAGCAATTCGCAAATTATCAGGATTACTCTTTATGTGATTAATAATTTCTTGAAGTGATTTAACTCTTGATTCTGTCAAAAATGCGAAGAATAAAATTCTTGCATAATACATTGCAAACTGACCTTTGTAGTCGTTTACTACTTCATTTTCTTTTGTTTTGGATTTTGTAGTTCCTTCATTTTCGTCTTCGTCAATATCAGTAGAATCATCTATATCAATTTCGTCTCCTTCGCCTTCTGTAGGTTTAATTTCAATACCTTGTCGAGAACCAATTTTTCCTTGTCTTTCAATTTCGGCTTTGATTGCTTCAATATCCAACAAAGAATAATCTATTGAAATAGTTGTAGCTTCATCAAATACGCTTCTACTGCTTGAATACTTACGAACAGCATCTAAAATATCAGCTGGCTGTACTTGAATAATTTTATTGTTGTTTAAAACTACAATTGGAGAGATTTCAAGCTCTTTTCGGATTCGCTCCTCTAAATGCTGGTTTCCGTTTGACTCCGTATTTACATTGTAAATCTGTGATTTATGTTCCTGCATTTGGAACATTCTGTTTGGGTTAAAGTCCACCAATAAAGTTTGTGGTTTCATATTGAACTTAACCTCATCACCGTTTGGCTCTTTGAAAACCCTGATATATTGATTTTGTAAACGAAAAATTGCTTGGTCGTATTCTTGGGGAGAAGCTGTGTCTTTTAGGTAAAGCATAGTATCCCATTCAGGAACAGTGCTACCCGTAAGCATTCTGTTTACTGTTAAAGTGATTGTTTTTACATTTTCACTTTCACATTTTTTGATTTTGGCTTGAACTGCTTGTGTGTCTTTGAAGTTTTTTTCGTTCTCAACACCTGAAATATTGATGATTTCGTAATTGCTAAGGTGTTTAAAATCTTGGTTCTTGATTAATTCTTCTAATGCGTCACAAGATGCTCGATAAGGCAAAACACAAACAATGTGACGACACATTTCGCCTTCTTTAATTTTATCGTAATCTAGGAAACTTAATAAATTGGCATCCTCTTCTGAGCCGTCAATTACTTTTAGTAAGTCAAGAATTTCTTGTTCGTACTTGAATTTTTTGTGGAGTTTATTTTCCTTGTCTATGGTTATTGATTGTGGTCTGAAAAGTTCTGAAAAAGCATAGGTTACACCTTTCTTTTTCATTTCCTCCATTTTTTTTCGTGAAGATTCATTGGGGTTAAAAGCAAAACGAATCATTTGAGGGAATCCATAATAAGGATTATCCCATTCCTTAACGCCGTCTTTGTTTAGATTTTCTAAATCCCACTTTTCTTGGTCTTCTGCAATGTTTGTGAATTGATAGAATGCAATTATATCATCATTGGTGAACTCGCTATTCATCAATATGCGATAAGGAGTTCCAGAAAGATGAATGCGAATTTTTGCCTTTAGCTCTTTATTTATGATTTCAATGTCCTCTAAGGTATTATCATTGAGTTTTTCTTCGCTTTTTTGTTGAGCTTTAGTCAATTTCTCATCATTCGACTTTGTTTCATTTAAGACTTTTCCGTATTCAGTCGCTCTTGCTCCAAAATGTGTTTCGTCAATTAACAATAAGTCAATTTGATTTTCAAATATTTCTTTGTGTTTTGACTTTATTTCATCTCCTTGAAGGTCTTGTAAGGTTAGAAACAAAACAATTTTCTCATTTGCCTTATGTTTTTCAGCAATAATCGTATCGCTTGTTAGAAGAGAGGTGCTATCTAAAAAACAATAGCCATCAAATTTAACGTGACTTTCAATAGTTTTTTTCCATTCTTCTTTCACATCAGCTTTTGCAGAAACCACAACCACCAGTTTAGCACCCATTTCAAAGGCACAACACATTGAAGTAAATGATTTGCCAAAACGCATAACAGCATACATTAGCAAATTTATTCTGCCTTTATTTATGGCTTCACGAAAATTATCTACTGTCTTTTGTTGATTGGGGCGTAGTGGATATTCTTCAGTTCTTGTGTATGTATGAGTAATGGGAATATGACTTTCATCAAAACGATAATATTGATATTTTGATTCGTTATTTTGATGTCCGTTTTTGATGTCTTCTATTGCATCTTGCAGGTCTTTTTCTGTTGCATTTTCAAAAAACTCATTGGAATAGTAAGAGATGTTTTTGAAAGCATTACGCTCTAAACGTTTTCTTTTTAATTCGTTTTCAAGAAAGAAATGAACTGCATAATCTCTGAAAAAAGTTTCGTCATCAACTTTTGCAACATTTCCAAACTTCTTTTCAAGGTTAGGAAAGTATTTACGCCACTCATTTAATCTCATTTCAATTGGTCGGTAGGTATCGCCAACTTTTAAATAGTTCGGTATTGTTTCGGTTGTAAAAGCATAGATTTGAGGTTCTACTCTTCCAATGATTATATCATCAAGTATATCTACATTTATATTATTTGTTTCTGGCATAGTTTACTTTTCTAAAAGAGATATAAATTTTATCGGTTTTTCTATATCCCAATCCATAATATTGCAAAAAATGCCATTGTGTTGCTTAATATTTTGTGTTTCACAACCTTTACATTTCTTTATTTCTGTTTTAGTTTCAAAAAAATCTGAAACTTCTACAATTTCATTTTTACAACTGTTCGGAATAACACCTTTTAGACCGTCCATTTGCCAGATATTCCAAGAAATAATTTCTGCAATATTTTGTATGTTTTCAAGTGTTGGTTCAGTTTCAAATTTGTGTGTAAAGTTTTCAATGAATGTTATTAGCAACGCTTCACGAGCCAAGAGCAAACTATCTCCTTGCCATTCAAAACCGTAAGTGTTATGATATGCGGTTTCAACTGCTTCTAACCATTCAGTTATGGAATCTAAATTTTCATTTACTATTCTTAATTTTCTATCTAATAATCCAATTCTATTTTCAATTTTAATAAAAGTTCCAGTGGTGGTGTCGTATCTACTAACTAGATAAGGTGCTTCGCCACAAGTAATCTCCAATCGAGTATCACGAACATAGTCTTTCCACGTTTTGCCTATTGGGAAAATTATTTTTTCTTTTGTTGTCTCCCAAGAATTAGATCCATTCTTTAACAAGATATCTTTATTAAAAACGCCTTCATTCCCAAACCATGAATTGTCAACCAAATTATTTTGTGCGTTACATATCCAAGAAGGAGTAAAAACTTCTGCCATTTCTTTAGAGCGAGATAGTTGCAAAATTTTGTCCTTGTGAACTCTAGGCATTATTACATTGCCTTTTTCTCCTGTAATTAACTCAGGCGATATTCCAGAATTAAATCTGTATGATTCTCCGAGGTTTTCGTAGTTGTCGGTCGCCCAAAAAATATTTTTTTGAGTGGTTTGGTCACGCAGTAGTATTCCGAGAATGTCAGGGTATTTCTCGATTAACTCGTTTTCTAATATGTCGATAACTACTTGCACTTGTATACTTCTTCGTTAGTTTTTAAAAGTTCTTTTACCTCAATTTTTAAAATGTTGGCTATTTCCTATAGCACTTCAAGTCTTGGTTGTTGTCGATTTTGCACGTAACCGTTTACCATATTGTAGCTTTTTCCCAGCTGTTCGGCTAACCAAGTCTGCTTAATTCCTTTTTCTTCAAGTACTTTTTTAATTCTGTTCATTGTTGTTAAAGATGTCAAGTCGCAAATTTATTTTTCATTTTTCATTATCTCGTTTTTCAAGATAAAAAATGTTTGAATAATTGTCTATTTGTCAGTCCGATTGTCCGCCAATGCGCTGGCAAAAAAATGGCTCTTTTGGTTTTTTGAGCGTTGGCTTGAGTGTCGGGAAAAACCAAATGTGCCATTTATGGGTCGGCTTTTTACACTGACCGATAGCGAGCATGTTACCAAAACTGTTTTTTTTGTTTCGGTAATAGGGCATTTATTTTTTTTGTTGAAAATTTCTTTAACGTATTTTAAATAAGGCACATATATTTTTTTCTTAGTTTCGGTAATGTTTTTAAATTCATCTTTGAGTTTCGGTAACCGATAATTCTTGTTGTGCAAATATAGATGCATATTTCAATTTATTCAATTTTTGGCAAAATAGGAATGGGTGAACAAAGAAAATTATTTTTTAACAAAACCAAATTATATTAGTATTTACAATTAATTTTAAGTGTTCGTTATGTGCTAAGATTTTTTTATTAAACTTTCTAGCATTTACTTTCACTTGGAATGATTTTTATAAGAACCTTAAAATATGAATAAAAACAAAAAGAGTTCAATGTTCGCCGTCATTGGTGCGTCTTCGGTAGGTACAATGATAGAATGGTATGACTTTTACATTTTTGGCAGTTTAGCCACACTAATAGCAACAAAATTTTTCCCTAGTGGACCTGGAAACGAGACACTAGCTTATCTTTCCACATTAGCAACATTTGCAGCTGGATTTATTGTAAGGCCATTTGGAGCCCTATTTTTTGGTCGACTAGGAGATCTAATCGGTCGAAAATATACGTTTATGGTTACTTTGTTACTTATGGGTGGGGCTACTTTTTTTATAGGTTGCATTCCATCTTATGAATCCATCGGTATGTTAGCTCCCGTTTTGGTTTTATCCTTAAGGCTGCTTCAAGGTTTGGCGTTGGGAGGCGAATACGGTGGAGCTGCAACTTACGTTGCCGAACACTCCCAAAATCACCAAAGAGGATTCATGACCTCATGGATTCAAATAACTGCAACCGCGGGTTTAGTTATTTCATTATTGGTGATTGCATTAACAAAAGCATCAATGAGTAAGCAGGCTTTTGAAGATTTTGGATGGAGAATACCTTTTTTAGCCTCTTTAATAATGGTCGGAGTTTCTTATTTGATTCGTAAAAATATGCATGAGTCGCCCTTATTCGCTAAAGCGAAGTCGGAAGGGAAAACCTCCACAAACCCGTTAAAAGAATCTTTTGGAAATAAACTAAATTTTAAATTTGTTTTATTGGCTTTACTTGGTGTTACAATGGGTCAAGGCGTAGTATGGTATACTGGGCAATTTTATGCGATGTCTTTTATTGAAAAAGTACTTAATGTTCCAAAAGAACAAGTAGATTCAATTTTGATTTGGGGCTTATGCTTGGGCACTCCATTTTTCGTTGTTTTTGGATGGTTGTCCGACAAAATAGGGCGTAAATGGATAATGCTTGGAGGAATGTTGGTGGCAGTTTTATCCTATCGAGCTATCTATTCAAAAATGTATAATACCGCTGATATTAAATTGAAAACAGAAAAAGTTGAAAGTGCAAGTTTTTTGGCTGAAGTTAAAGTTAATGCAAAGAACATAAATGGAGGCTTAGATTCAGTTTATACAGTTACTAAAGTGTTTTCTGATGGAACAAGCTTTCAAGAAATAAAAACAATATCCTTAAAAGATGGAAAGGCAGAAATTAAAGATGGAAAAGCTTTAATGGATAACAAAAAGTCAGTAACATTAAATGATACCGATAAATGGACATTAATTTGGTTGGTTTTTTTTCAAATGCTTTTTGTCACAATGGTTTATGGCCCTGTTGCAGCCTTTTTAGTGGAAATGTTCCCTGTTAAAATAAGATATACTTCTATGTCTTTGCCCTATCATATTGGCAACGGTATTTTTGGAGGTCTTTTGCCCGCCATTTCTACATTTTTGGTCACAAATGCCTCCAATCTTAATAGTAAAGCTACCGAAATGGGTCAATCCTTGAAAGTAGAAAAACCTTATTTGGAAGGTCTATGGTATCCTATAATTATTGCTGGAATCTGTTTGGTGATTGGCACAATTTATTTAGATGGGGACGATAACAAAGTAAACGATTAAATTTGTATGAATATTCTAAAACGAATTTTAGGGATTGTTTGGATTCTCATTGGGGCTTTCGCAGTGTATTATCTTTTTGTAAATCAGGCCTTAACTTTATGGGCCAAAGGAGGAGAAAATAGGATTCCCGCTGTGATTTATACCGTAATATTATGCCCGATGATTGCAGGAGCATTAGGTTATTTTGGGTGGTATTCTTTAATAGGAGAATATGATACCAAAAAGAAATAGAATAGAATTTTTGAACTATTAATCTTAAAAACATGAGAATCAAAACTTTAGAAGACTATAACTTAGTATATAAAGAAAGTGTAGAAGATCCTGAAGGGTTTTGGGGAAAAGTGGCTCAGGAATTCGTTTGGAAAAAGCCTTGGGAAAAAGTTTTGGAGTGGGACTTTAAAAACTATGATGTAAAATGGTTTATAGGAGGAAAAATGAATATCACCGAGAACTGTTTAGATCGTCATGCAATAGCTAAACCAAATCAACCCGCTATTATTTGGGAACCAAATGATCCTTCTGAAGAATCACAAACACTCACTTATAAAATGTTATTTGATAGAGTGTGTTCTTTTGCCAATGTATTGAAAAAGAATGGAATAGGCAAAGGTGATACGGTGTGTGTGTATATGCCAATGATACCTGAATTAGCCATCGCAGTTTTAGCCTGTGCAAGAATAGGGGCTATTCATTCTGTAGTATTTGGGGGTTTTTCTGCACAATCCATTGCTGATCGTATTATTGACTGTCAATGTAAGATGGTAATAACTACTGATGGTGCCGTGAGAGGAGCAAAGCAAGTTCCAATGAAAGAAACCGTAGATGATGCATTAATAGGCTGCCCCTCAGTAACAAAAGTAATCGTAGCAACTCACACCCGAACGCCTGTTTCTATGATAAAAGGCCGAGATGCTTGGTGGGAACAGGAAGTTAAGCTTGTAAGCTCCGAATGTCCAGCCGAAGAAATGGACTCTTCTGATCCCTTATTTATTCTTTATACTTCCGGCTCTACAGGCAAACCCAAAGGGGTAGTCCACACCTGTGGTGGTTATATGATTTATAGTACATATACCTTCCAAAATGTTTTCCAATACGACCCAGGCGATGTTTTTTTCTGTACGGCCGATATTGGTTGGATTACTGGTCACTCTTATATAATTTATGGACCTTTAGCTTCAGGGGCTCAATCCCTAATGTTTGAAGGCGTACCAACGTATCCTGATGCAGGTCGTTTTTGGGATATTATTGACAAACATAAAGTAAACATATTTTATACTGCTCCTACCGCTATTCGTTCATTAATGGGTTTCGGAAATGAATATTTCAAAGAAAAAGATTTAAGTTCTTTGAAAGTTTTAGGTTCGGTAGGGGAACCTATAAATGAAGAGGCATGGCATTGGTACAATGACAATATCGGAAAAGGTAAATGCCCAATTGTTGATACTTGGTGGCAAACAGAAACGGGTGGAATCATGATTTCTCCCTTGGCTGGAATCACTAAAACTAAACCTTCTTATGCCACTTTGCCTTTGCCTGGCATTCAGCCCATGTTAGTAGATGAGAATGGCTTAGAAATAGCAAGAAATGGAGTAAATGGAAATTTAGTAATCAAATTCCCTTGGCCATCCATTATTAATACCACTTGGGGTGATCATGAGCGATGCAAAACAACGTATTTCTCTACTTACCCAGGCTTATATTTTACAGGGGATGGATGCCAAAGAGACGAAGATGGATATTACAAAATTACTGGAAGAGTAGATGATGTTATCAATGTTTCTGGCCATAGAATCGGAACGGCCGAAGTGGAAAATGCACTAAATATGCATACAGGTGTTGTGGAATCAGCTGTTGTTGGATATGCTCACGATATAAAAGGGCAGGGAATTTATGCATATATTATTTGCGACGAACTACCGATTGATGTTGAAATGACGAAAAAAGACATTTTAATGACAGTAACAAGAGTTATAGGTCCAATAGCAAAGCCCGATAAAATACAGTTTGTTACGGGTCTTCCAAAAACCCGTTCTGGCAAAATTATGAGAAGGATATTACGCAAAATAGCTGAAGGAGACATAAGTAACTTAGGTGATATTTCTACACTTCTTGACCCATCTGTTGTAGAAGAAATCGTGAAAGGAGCAGGGTATTAGGAAATATTAGCTTTGAATAAAATCGAGGCCTAAGTGCAGCGATTTTATTTAAAGAATTTTAGACTAAGCAACAATTTTAGTAAATAAGGAATGAAATTAGGGCATGGGAATGGAATCAATTCATTTGGCTTCTAAATAGTCTCCCTAAAAAGTGTTTATCGCCTTTGTTTTTAGAAATTATTAATTTTCATGATTGCAAAAATAAGTGATAGAGAAATTGAACGAATAGCTTCGGCAAATTATGCCTTAAAAGGCAAAATTACTCAACTTCCTGGTGAAATAGACTTGAATTATAAGATCACAACAGCACAAAATAAATCCTATATTCTTAAAATTAGTCCACCTGATGTAGAAAACCAATACCTTGATTTTCAATCTAAATTATATAAATACATTCAAAATAAAACTCTTGATTTCCAATATCCCATGCAAATAGCAAATTCAATTGGGAAGATATTTTCTTTTTTTATTGACGAAAATGGGGATCAAAGAAATGTGCGACTGTTGACTTGGATTGAAGGACGAGTATGGTCAAAAGTAAACCCAATTACTTCAGAATTGAGAATAGGATTAGGAATAAAATGTGGGGAATTGACAAATGCCTTTCAAAGATTTTACCATCCTTTTGCCCAAAGGACTTTTGACTGGGATTTAGCGAACGCTTCATGGACATTTGATTTTTTGGATCTGTTTATTGGAGAAGAAAAAGCTTTAATACATTATTTTCAAAAACAGTTTGAAGAAATTCAACCACGATATAAGCAATTACGAAAGTCACTAATTCACAACGACCCTAATGATAACAACATTCTCGTGGATAATGATTTGGCTAAACCTAAAGTAATTGCAATAATTGATTATGGAGATGCTGTTTATTCGCAAGTAATTAACGACTTAGCTGTGGCGATAGCCTATGGAATAATGGATGTAAATAATCCACTGGAAGCTGCGAAGGAAATTATATTTGGCTATCATTCCAAATTTGCATTAAAAGAAGATGACTTGACTTGCCTCTATACCCTTGTTGCCATGCGATTGGTGATTAGTCTCACTAAATCAACGTTAAACAAGCAGTTGGAACCTAATAATGTTTATTTACAAATTTCAGAAAAGCAAGCTTGGGAATTGCTTAAAAAATGGAGGAATATAAATTCAAATTTTGCTTTTTATTCATTTAGATATTGTTGTGGAATGGAAGCGCATCCCAATTATAGAATGTTTATAGAATTTTCAAAGAAGATAAAAATTGATATAAAAAGTGTTTTTAAAAATGTGAAAAATTTGACTTGTGAGGCTATAGATTTAAGTATGAGTTCTTTGGTGCTAGGTAATTATCAAGATTTTAAATATTCTGAAGTTTTTAATCAAAAAATGACGCAACAGTATTCAAATTTTCCTGAGAAAATTTGGGTTGGAGGTTATGGTGAGGCACGGCCAATATACACAAGCGATGCATTTATCACGAATTCAAATGAGGGTTTTGAGCATAGAACTATTCATTTAGGAATAGATTTTTGGGCAAAAAGTAAAACTCAAGTATTTTCACCACTCAAAGGTGAAATAGTAGTTTGTCATAACAATGACTCTGAAAAAAACTATGGGCCAACTTTGATTTTAAAACATACATTAGATGAGTATCAAAGTTTTTTTACGCTATATGGCCATTTATCCAAAGAAAGTTTAAGAAATAAAAAGATAGGGCAAATCATTGAAAAGGGAGAGTTACTTTGTGAATTTGGTGAACAAAAAGAAAATGGAAATTGGGCTCCACATTTACATTTTCAGATCATTTTAGATCGTCTAGAAGAATCATTTGATTTTGATGGGGTTTCTACTCCTTCCAATTGGTCAATTTTTTCGTCCATTTGTCCTGACCCGAATTTACTATTTAAAATGGAGGAAATTAATAAAATAGAAAAATTTGATTGGGATAATCTGAAAGAATTTCGAAAAAGTATTTTAGGTAAAAGCTTAAGTTTATCTTATGACAAGCCATTGAAAATAGTAAGAGGTGAAGGGCCATATTTGTTTGATAACTTGGGCCAACGTTTTTTAGACACTGTAAATAATGTAGCTCATGTAGGTCATGAAAATTCAAAAGTTGTGCTGGCGGGCCAAAAGCAAATGGCAGTTTTAAACACAAATACACGCTATTTGCATGCTGAAATTGTGAATTACGCAAAAGAATTATTAGCCACATTCCCACCTGAGCTCTCTGTTGTTCATTTTGTAAATTCAGGAAGTGAGGCCAATGAATTAGCATTGCGTATGGCAAAAACTGCGACTAATCAAAAAGACATTTTAGCTCTTGATTGGGGTTATCACGGCAATACACAAGGATGTATAGACTTAAGTGCCTATAAATTTAATAGAAAAGGGGGAAGCGGCAAGCCAGAATATACCACATTAGTGCCTTTGCCAGATGCTTTTAAAGGGAAATATAGAGGAGAAGCCGCAGGTCAAAAATATGGAGAAGAGGTTTTGTTTTGCCTGCAAAATGTAGAGAAAAAAGGAAGAAAAGTTGCTGCCTTTATTGCTGAAAGTATTGTCAGTTGTGGAGGACAAATTGAATTGCCAAAAGATTTTTTGAAGATAGCATATGAGCATGTAAGACAGGCAGGAGGTTTGTGTATTGCAGATGAGGTTCAAGTAGGTTTTGGTAGAGTGGGTAAAGCTTTTTGGGGTTTTCAAATGCATGATGTTGTGCCTGATATAGTAACTTTGGGAAAACCCATTGGCAATGGCCATCCCCTTGCAGCTGTAGTTTGTACTCGGGCAGTTGCTGATGCTTTTGCAAATGGGATGGAGTTTTTTAATACTTTTGGAGGAAATCCGGTGTCTTGTGCTATTGGTAGAGCCGTCTTAAAGGAAATTCAAGACCATAACTTGCAAATGAATGCATTAGAAATTGGGAATTATTTAAAACAAGAGTTGAAGCAAATGCAGATTAAATTCCCAATACTTGCTGACGTTCGCGGATCGGGATTATTCTTAGGTTTGGAACTTTTAGAAGAAGACTTAAAACCAGCAACAAAAAAAACAAATTATTTAGCAAACAGAATGAAAGTGAAAGGAATTTTGATGAGTGTAGATGGTCCAGACAATAACGTTTTAAAAATTAAACCGCCATTAGTTTTTGATAAGAGTAATGCAGAATTTCTACTTAAAAATCTTCAGCAGGTCTTAAAAGAAGATTTTATGAAATTTTAGGCATCAATCAATACTCAAAATTTTTATATAATTTCAATAAATCTTCAAAACATTTCCCCAAGTAATTAAAAGAAATATTCTAAATTTAAAATATACCTTAGCCCGACTTGTGTTTGTGGTTTCATAAATACTTGGTAGTCATAGACTTAAGGTGTTAATGTTTTTTATTGGGGTAACACAAACTTTTTCATGCTGAAAGGTTTTGGTAGGTATTTTGTTGCTTGATATATTTCTAAAGCTTGGGCTATTGGTTCACTACATTTTTTAATTATTATTACTTTTCCTTTGTCGTTTACAAACG
>JANOMP010000154.1:0-55730 GCA_031420365.1 Cytophagaceae bacterium | reverse complement strand
AAATATGGACTTGTAGTCCTTTGATTGAACGAACTTTGCTTGCTCTCTGGATGTCCGTTTTTTCTATTAACCAATTGAAGAACCCTTCGATAGGTTGACCAATAGTAGTCGACACTGCTTTTGAAAACTGAAAATTGTATGCTCTGTTCCAATATTTCAAAGCAAGACTCTGGCCTTTTACAGCTTTTATTGGCGTCAACATTTCAGAGTTATTTTTGATATACAGCTCATCAGTGAACTCCTGGATAATGTATATTTTATCCCCAAAGAATGTTCTATTCTTTAATGTTGCCCAGTTGTTTTTAAAGACTGTTAAGTCATTTTCAGAAGCGTATGAGATGGCAATACTTTCAGGATGAGGCAAATGGATATGATTATCAGAAACTAAAGCATGCAAATGACACCATGATAATACAGGTTTTTTGTAGAGCAATAGCTTTTATTTGTAATTTGGTTTGCCACTTTACCTTGTCTTTTTCCAGAGCAAGTAATAATGGGCATTGAATCTAAAAGGCTAAATTTATCAGAAGAGTCTTTTGGGATAAACTCTTTCATAAAAGATTCAGAAAGCATTTGCAATACATAAGTCAAATTGTTGATTCTTGAATTAAAAGCAACATTATGAATGAAGTTTTGGAAACCAATCAGCATAATAAGATTTGGTAAATTGGTGCATATCTTTTATTTTTAAACGTTTTTGAACATGAACACAAAAGAGATAAATTCTAATAACTTCTTGGTAAGTAAAGATTGGTCAGTAAAGATTGGTCAGTAAAGATTGGTGAGTAAAGATTGGTGTTTATTATTGGAAAACCTTTGACAATGAAATTGCAACTCGGATTCAAATTTTTCACAAACAAGTAAGTAAATTTTCACTAATAGTGTCTGAGTATTCTGATTAATCATGTATGTTTGCTAGTGCTTGGTAACACTGTAAATATATTTATTATCAGGTATTTAACCTAACATTTGTCCCCTTTTTTATCCACACTTTATAGCTTTTTTATGAACAGTTTCAACTCTTAATTCGCATTAATAATAATGAGTTATGTAAATGTGTTAATATTTTGCAGCGAAAAATACTGTAATAATAATTTTGCTCAATTATTATTTATTGATGATTCAGTCGTCTCTGAAGCCTAAATTGACTAAATTTGTAAAACCTTAAACCGAACTAATAGAAAATGAGAAGAAAATCAGTAAATTTTAATGTTCATAGTCAACCAGAGTTTTATAGAGAAGTAGTAAAAAGGGTAAATTCTCATTTTAAAAATAATAATAAATCCAAACAAGGAAATACCGACATGGTATTAAAAAGCATCTTTATGTGTGCTTTGTACTTTATTCCCTTTATCGTATTAGTTTCTGGAACAGTTAGTTCAATAAGCGGAAACATAGGCTTGTGGGCATTAATGGGCTTTGGAATGTCTGGTATTGGGCTTTCTGTCATGCATGATGCTAACCACGGCTCTTACTCGAAAAATAATTCAATAAATAAATTTGTAGGTTACATTATTAACTTTATTGGTGGCTATCATATAAATTGGAAGATTCAACATAACGTTTTACATCATACCTACACCAATATTCAAGGTTTGGATGACGATATTTCAAAAAACAACACTTTAAGACTTTCACCTCATCAAAACCATTTATCTTTTCATAAATATCAAATTTTTTATGCCCCCTTTTTATACAGTATTTTATCTCTTTATTGGTTCTTAGGAAAAGATATTGAACAAACTATTAAATATGGTAAAGAAAATTTGGTTCAAGATCAAGGCATATCGATTCGTAGAGCTGCAATTGAGATTTTTTTCGCTAAAATGGCTTATCTAATGCTTTTTGTCATTGCACCAATTATGCTTGCCCCAATAGCTTGGTGGCAAACTTTACTTGGGTTTTTATTAATGCATGCTATATGTGGGCAAATATTGGCACTAATTTTTCAATGCGCCCATGTGCTTAAAGAAACTGATTTTTTCATGCCCAGCGAAACTGGAAGTATGGAAAACAGCTTTGCAATTCATCAAATGCGAACTACATCCAACTTCGCTAATAGCAGCACCTACTTTTCATGGTTTATTGGAGGTTTAAATTTTCAAATTGAACATCATTTATTTCCAAATATTTGTCATGTGCATTATAAAGATATTTCCAAGATTGTTAAATCTACCGCTGTCGAATTTAATGTTCCTTACAATCACCATCCAACTTTTCTGGGGGCCTTAAAAAGCCACTTTACACAATTAAACCTATTAGGTACTGGATTAGCGTAAAGTATTTGTTACTTTTTGGTATCTACTTCAATGTCGTAAAGTTAAGCTTTTCCTTAGTTCCTCTCCTATTAAAGATGGACTTAAGGCTATTGATAACTTTCGTGCGTTTAAAAAAAATTACTACCTTAACGAAATTGCTTATTGATTGTTAATGAATTTATTGAAATAGAAAATTTTTAATTGATTACAATCTACTGGCATCCGAGAAAAAATAAAAACAAAATAAATTCCTTTAATCACAAAATCGGGACGCATTGATATTCTGATATTTGCAATTAATAAATTTTAACCGAAAAACCGATAACGGATAACGGATAACCGATAACCGACTTAGTTGTAATTTACTTTCCTCCGGGATGCCTTTTAGGTTTATTCGATTCGGCGTACCGATTTGTGAATGTTTTTTTTGGTGGGACGCCACTCCGATTCTTTTTAGACTGGGCCGGCATTCCGGCGATCCGCCGACGCGGAAAATTAAGGCCGTCAGGACACACAAAGAATAAAACTAAGGGTTTTTTTTAAAATCAAAAATGGTCCCGATTCGGCGACCCGATTGAATAGTTATTTGATTAGGACTTTTAATAAATTTTAAATTTAGTCGGATGCCAGTAATTACAATCTAGAAACTTTAAAAAAAAACAACTCAATCCATTAACATTTCATAGCATTAATAGGAAATTTGTTGTGGCCATAAATTAAATTCAAAAAATTAAATCTCTTTTTAATAATAGATTACTGATTTTATTAAAGCCTGGCTTAGAGAAAAATATATTTATTAGTAAAAAAAAGTTTGGCTTTTAAGAATTGCTTAGATATCTAAAGTCAGTTGTACCCTTTATTCCATTTCTTAGTCCATTCTAAGGCTCCAAAAAGAGCAATTATACAAAAAACCAAATAGAGCATTGAGTACACTTTTACATCTTTAATAAAATACATATAGGTACTAATAATGTCGATAACGAGCCACAACCACCAAGCTTCTACTTTCTTTCTTATTAGCATAAAGGTAGCCACAATGCTCATTACAGTAGTGAAACTATCCATATAAGGAAAGGCACTAGCTAGACTAAAAAATTTGGGCAAAATTTCATGAATATTTTTTGAAAATGTGCCCAACAAAAAAGTAAAAAACAAGCCAGTAATTATTAGAATCAACGATGCCTTCACAGTTAATTTGGAAATTTTAAGCTCATTTTTGGAATTTGCCTCTTCCACTTTGGGAAATTTCCAAAACCAAAAACCCATAATATTGGTAATAAAGAAAAATCCTTGTAAAAACATGTCGGGGTAAAGTTGAATCTGAAAAAACATACTAGCAGCCAAACATACATTTACTAAACCCAAAATCCAAGACCACACATTTTCTTTCACTGATAGCCAAACCGCCAAAACCCCAGATAGAGTAGCCCAAAATTCGAGGTAACTCATTTTATAACCCCAAAAAACAAAAAATACATTTTTTATATCAAAAAATTCTGACATATAACAGTGAAAGGGAGTAACATTAGAAAGTAATGAATATCAAATAAGCCAATTTTTTAATAACCAAAAGAAATCAATCTTATATGCCCTTTTTCAAAAAATTATATTCAATCAAATTACTTTTTTTTATACAAGGGAACTGTACTACAAGGCTCCCCAAACATTAAGCTTTTTGCAATGGGTTTTAGTCTTCTTGTCAATTCTACATAAACATAAGTGGGTATTTGAGCATTGCTGCATCCTTTTACTACAATTCTTTGATCTTTAAATTGAGTCAAATCAAGGGAATTTAAAGCTTGTTCGTAAAGTTTTTTTTCTAAATCTTCTACGTTTCCAAAAACAAACATATTTGCAAATGGCTCGAGTGCAATACCTAAAAGCATATAAGCCCAAATAGGCACAATTGCGTCTTCTGAACAAGTAATAGCCACGTTTTTACCTGAAAAAGTTGACCAATCATTCATTTTCAAAAATTCTCGAAAATCTTTTTCTTTCAGCATCAAACCCATAAAAAGATTATCTTTGATATCAAAAATAATGCGTTCTCCTGGATGAAAATATTCTTCCAAATCAAAAGAAACAAGACCACTATTGGCTACTTTATTAATAATAACTTCTTCCGTTTCTATATTTTCCATAGTATTTAAACAGCAGTTTGTTCATCTAAGTTTAAATTCTCTCCTAAATTTAACGAAACCAGCGAAAAAGCCAATGGACTTTTTGAAGAAAAGAATTCTATTGCATAGCCTAAGGTTAAAATTTTCAAAAAAGTCCTAGAAAAAACTAAAAGTTGTTGAATGACAAACATTACAAAAATTGTTATTCCTGAATGCATTCCAATTATACTATCCAAGCAAAGATAAACTATAGCAAACAAAAAACCCACAAAAACAATAATCCAAAAAGCGACTAAAGTAGAAGGATTTCTCCAAACAAAACCAATACTTTTCCAGAATGCTTCGGCTGATTTAATGGAAGGATTCTCAACTAAAATTACTTTCCCATAATCGTTTTGGACAATTACAAAACCTATTAAATTCAACATAATCCCTATGGGTGGAAGCATTGCAAAAAAATAAGTGCGTTCATTTCCACCTTGGGCAAAAAGTATAAATAGTAAGAAAAAGAAACAAGAAATCCCAAAAAAAATAATCAATAACAAAAAAGAAAAAAAATATAAAAGAGTAAATCTTCCCAAGTAAATATTACAAGCTGAAAAAAATCTTGAAAATTTAAAGGATTTATTTTTTAAACTATCCAAAATACCTCCAGAAAAAAAAATATTCAAAAAAATATAGACTACCCCAAGTAGAAAGATTAGAGGGAGAAAGGGCTTAAATGCTTTACCGCTTACTCTCAAAAAGTCGCTAAAATACATAAAATCGAATTTAGAAACTAAAACATCTAAACCCATAGAACCATTTGCCTCGTTTATTAGTGTACCATAAAATGGAAAAGCTATCACTAAAGCCAAAACAAAACCTACTATATAAATAAAAAATAATAAAAGAGGTATTTTAGATAGCTGTAAACATACTGAAGAGAAGATTTTGAACATAACTATTGAAATTTTGACTTTTTTTTCTAAAATAATTCAAAAGAGTCAATTCAACTTCGGATTATTTTTGTGCCTATCAAAATCTCTCAAGGTTTTCAATTCTAAATTTTTGGCAAAAGCCTGGCTTAAATCTATCCCTGTTTGATTAGCTAAACAAATTAACACAAAAAGTACATCAGCCATTTCTCCTGCTAAATCCTTATTTTTATCAGACTCCTTCTCAGATTGTTCCCCATATCTTCTCGCCATTATTCTTGCCACTTCACCCACTTCTTCCATTAATATAGCCGTGTTGGTAAGTTCATTAAAATACCTCACTCCTACTTTCTTAATCCAATCATCCACTATCGCTTGGGCTTCTTTTAAATCCATACTTTATTTTTTTGCGGGAGGGGAAATCATAATATGTGCTCGGTGGCTACCAGGGTCCATTATCCATGGCGCTCCAGGTACTACTTCTTTCAAAGGTAAACCTGTGGATGCCGCCGTAGCCCATGGAATATACACCACATATCTGTAATTCGCTTTTTCTAAACTTTCACCGCTCAAGATATGTAGAGTTGAAGGGTTTTTAGGCATCTTTAGTTTTCCTTTCTTCGCTTCTGCTTCCCTAATATCAAAAACTTCTTTAAAAGATTTATTCTCTTTCTGTAAAACTCTGCCTCTGGCCATAAAAGGCTCTAAATCTTTGTGATAGCAAGACACACTAAATCCTTTTTTGTTTGGATCGTCGGCCAAACAAATATACCCACTCTCTCCTTTTTGTAATTCTACTAATTCGCTATCAGAATTATAACCCCAAACTTTTGCATTAGCCCTATCGGCTTCTGGTAGAGCCATTATTGCTTCTTTTATTTGCTGTTCAAGTGAGGTAACTTGACTTGAAGATTTAAATCCTACAAGTAAAATAAAAATTAAGGAAACTACTTTTTTCATTTTTATAATTATTTAATGGCGTCTCTACGTTTTTTTGCATCCCGCCAAGTGGTTAAAACTATGTTATTATTTTTTAAATAGGCTTTAAAAGCTGGATCCATCATGCTCATAGTATCTCCTTTTCTTACCAAACCCGAGTCGGAAATGTGTTTAAAAATCTCTGTTGGCCACGTGCAATGCATAATTACCATGGTTAGACCAGCCTTTAAATTTTCAAGAGAAGATATATACTTTTGAGTTTTATATTTCAATAACTCTGCGTCTGAACACTCATTCTTTCCATCTGGACAACCCCAACCATACGAAACATTATGCAAATCGTCTAATACTGGTAAGCCTGCAGACCAAAGCTGTTTTCCTATGGAAGTAGTTATTTCTTTTGTTAAACCTGTAGATGCAGTTGTTTCTTGTATCATAGTATTGTGTCCACCAGGAAACATAACAGGTATTTTTTCTTGCATACCAACTTTGATGTATCTCTCCAAATACTCCTTAGTAGCAAAAAGTGTCCCCATGTGTGAGTCTAGATGGGTAGGCTCCCAACCCATGCTTCGAGAACGCTCCAATTGGGCTCGAATCTCCTTTTCTATTTCGTCGGGTTGAGCATTTTTAATAGTGGTTTCTACGCTCTTCCACATGGCTCCTTGCTTATCTACTAAACCTGGTACCGAAGGCTTACCCATCAAAGGCCCCCATCTGTAGCCTGTCCACTCAGAAGTGAGTGTAAGGTGTAAGCCGGCATCGGTTTCTGGAAATTTTTCTAGGTACTTAAAAAAATCGGGTATCCATGCACAAGGCATCATCAAACTTAAAGAATTTGCAACACCCTCATTTATTGCCTTTATAGCACCAATATTAGAATCATAAGACATTCCTACATCGTCAACGTGCAAAATAAGCACTTTTGAACCTTTTGGATAACCCAATTTTTCCGCATAAGTAATTTCTTGAGCGTAGATATTGACCGAAAAAAACAAAAGAAAAATGAAATACATTTTTTTCATAATAATCAACAGTTTAATCTCTTATTTATAATTTTAAAGATACTTATTTTTTAGAAATCTACAAAACTTAAAATCTATTTAAAATAAGAAATTTCAAGAAACTTTAGATCCCTATTTCGAAAACTATCTATTTAAAGAATTATTTCTTTTTCTATCCAAAATAGTGTATGTTCATTTCTACTAAAAAAGTAAATTATGGAATCAAAACATGGATTTATACGCAGAGGTTGCAAATAAAAATTTGTCATTGGGCTTTATATCTTCAAATTCCATTTCTGTCTCTTCCCCGTTTTCTCCTTTAACGGAAAACCCCAAAACCATTCTTCCCTGCTCAGCTATTTTTACAAACTCTGGATGGGCATTGTATGCCATATAATTTATTGCGTTTGATTTTCCATTCATTGAAGAAAACCCTGTAGACATTTTTCTAGCCAATTTTGCCATTTCTCCTACATTATTCTGACTAATCCACATCAACATGTTTTCCTTATCTTTTCCGTTTTCTAAAAGATATCCATCGCACTTATAATCTGCAATTGTTTTTGTTTGAGATGTTTTTGTAATTTTAATTTTCTGATTTTCTTCTTCCACATATTTTTCTGTTGCATCTGTTTTTAAACCAATTGCCATCAAAGTCTTTTTACCTTCATTGGTCAAAAAAGTAAACATCTTTTTTTGTTCAAAATCCATTATCATAGCATCCATAGCCGACGATGCTTTTGCTATATCAGGATTATCAGAGCCGATAAATTTTATTGCCATAGCACTCATGTCTTCTGCAAACATATATTTATTTCGCATTGTAAAACTCTGTTTATCTTTCGGATTCTTTTGTGTCATTTTCATAGTCATTGATGCCACAAAATCATAAGAAGCTTTGGGTTTACCACCAAAGCTAAAACCCCCAAAACTTTCAGAATCGCCTTCTTTTGCCTGTGTTTTGGGCTTATCTTGTGTAGACTTGGTGTCAGTTGATTCCTTCTTTTTAGTTTTGAACAATCCATCAAAAGCTTTATTAAACTCAGCTTCCACCTTTTTCAACGGATCTTCTTCTTGTTTTTTTTTATCCGTTTTTTCTTGTGCAAAAGATCCAAAGCTAATTACTAGGAATAAAAATGTAATCTTTTTCATATTTTTTTTATTGAATTTTATTGAATTCTTGTCAAAATATCCTTTGTAAATATAACAAATAATTAGTTTAATTAGTGTGAAATTTTCTAAGAGTTTTATTTTAAGGAAAAACCATATTGATTTTGAAACATTAAGTAAAAATTCTACTTTTGCAATTTATACTCTATTAAAAAAATAAGTGTTGGTAGTTAAATTGCGTTTCTTTTTTATTATTAATGTTTCTTTGTATTTTTTATCACTAGAAGAAATTCAGGCTCAAAAAAACGTTGTTCGGCAAGATTTGTTTTGGGTTCGGTTAATGGTACAGTCAAATCTAAACAAACGCTTTTTTTTAGTAAATGAATTAGACCATCGCCGTTTTTTTGAAGAAAACACCTTCCATCATACTATTCAACACAATCATCTTCATTTTAAAATCAAACCGGATTTAGATGTAGCCATAGGGCAAACATTTTCTTGGCAAAACTCACAATTTCCAGATGCAAATCCAAAACTACAAGTGCCAGAAATTAGGCCATTTCAAGAAATAAACGGCTCTCAAAATATAAATAAAAGCCTAACATTTTCTTCCAGGATTAGAATAGATGAACGATTTGTTAGAAAAAATAATGGATTGGAACTCCTCCAAGGTTATAATTTTAATATGCGTTACAGATTACGATTTCAATTTCTTTACAAAATGAAAAAAATCAAAAATGGCACATTAAAAGCTTCTAATGAATTGATGGTAAACTCTGGAAAAAATGTGAACTTCTTTGATCAAAACAGATTATATATAGCCTGTGAATATAATTTTTCAAAAAAACTTTCCGCAGAAATTGGCTATTTGAGGTGGTATCAACAAAGAAGACAATTTGATACGTATTTCCAAAGAGATATTATTAGATTAACCGTTTTTCCAAAGATTAATTTTGGAAAAAATTAGAAACTTCGCTTTTTTTTTGTGAAATAGCATTTGGAAAATTACAAAAACTATGAAGATTTTAGTAATTGAAGATGAAGTTAAAACCCTAAATCTAATAAAAGAAGGTTTAGAAAGTCATCACTTTGAAGTAGACATAGCTTACGATGGGCTGATGGGTCTTACTTTAGTAAACAGGAATCACTACTCTTTAATTATTACAGATTTAATTTTACCAGAAATAAATGGATTAAACCTATGCAGGCAGATTCGTGAAAAAGGAAACTCAACGCCAATATTATTACTAACCGCCCTTAGCACCACAGAAGACAAAATAACTGGTTTAGATGCAGGGGCCGACGACTACTTAACAAAACCTTTCGAATTTAATGAATTAATGGCAAGAATTAGGGCTTTAACTAGAAGATCCGGACAAGCCATTTCTTCCTCTAATGTTTTAAGAATTGCAGATTTAGAATTGAATCTAGATACAAAAAGTGTCGTGAGAGGTGGGGCTGAAATTAGCTTAACAGCAAAAGAGTTTCATCTATTAGAATTTTTTTTAAGAAACAAAGGCAGAGTAATTTCTAAAGTGGAATTAGCAGAAAAAATCTGGGATGTAACATTTGATACTGGCACCAATGTTATTGAAGTTTATATGAATTTTCTTAGAAAAAAAATAGATAAAGATTTTGAAAAAAAACTCTTACACACTCAGATAGGTATGGGTTATGTTTTGAAAGAAGGAGGAATCAAGTAAAAATATTTCTATTTTAAATTTAAAAACTTGAAATTTCAATTTAATATAAGACAAAAGCTTACGCTACAATTTTTGTTGTTGGTAGGTATTCTATTTTTGTTTCTTTCAGTAAGTTTATATTTTTTTAGTGATTTGTATCTTGAAAAACGCTTTTTTAAGCGGCTCCAAGACAGAGCTGTCACTACTTCAACTTTGTTTTTTGACCTTCAAACTACCAATAAAACCTTAATGAAAATTGTGGATGGTACCGACAAAGAATACCTATCGGAAGAAGTAGTGTCCATTTATGAAAAACAAAGAGACATCTTTTTGTTTACTACCAATTTAAAAAAAGAAGAATTTCATAGGTTTTTTATAAACGAACTCGACTACACTAACAATGTAAATTATTTGAGTTTATTGGGCAACAAAATGACCGCCTTGCATATTTCAGATAAAGAGAATGACTATTGGGTACTAGTGAGTGCAAAAGATAAAACTGGTAATCAGGCTTTAAAAGACCTAAAAAATATATTAATCATTTTAGCAATCGTTGCTTTTCTTTTTATTGGCTTAATGGGTTGGTATTTTGCCGAAAAAGCCCTTTCCCCAATTTCTGGAATTATAGGGCAACTTAATAATATTTTCCCTAAAAACTTAAACAAAAGAATTGCATATACTAATTTTGAAGATGAAATTGGAGAATTGGCAAATACTATTAACCAGCTACTAGATAGAGTGGAAACTTCAGTTTTTACTCAAAAAATGTTTGTAGCTAATATTTCTCATGAGATAAAAAACCCCTTGACTAAAATCTTTACTCAAATAGAATTATTAGAAATGAAGTGTCGAGATAATCCGATGTTTCATGAAAAAATAGTTTCGCTAAGAGATGATACTTTAAAACTGAATAATTTAACACATTCTATATTACAACTTGCAAATATTATTTCTGACAATGCTCCGCTACCTATGTCTGCAATAAGAATCGACGAAACAATTTGGGATTCGGTAAAAGATATTAAAAAATGGAATCAAGATTTAAAGATTGTAGCCAAGTTTGGGCACATGCCAGAAAGTGAAGATAAATATTGGATAAATGGCAATGAAGACGCTTTAAAAATAGTCTTTAAAAATTTAATTGACAATGCATATAAGTTTTCAAACAATAAAACCGCCATCATTAATCTCTCTTTTGAAAACAATCAAGCACTAATCTCCATAACCAGCGAGGGAATTCTAATTCCAGAAGAAGATATTTCAAATTTGTTTCAACCCTTTTTTAGAATAGACGCAACCGCCAAAGGAAAAGCTGGTCATGGAATAGGTTTGGCAATTGTAAAAAAGATTGTTGAACTACATGGAGGAAAAATAAATGCATTGTCTTTCGAAAAGGGAAATACATTTGAAGTAAGATTAGATACACTATAATCTTTCTCTTTATTTCTCTTTCTGAAAACAATACCAATATTTTCTTATTTTAAAGAATCTAAAATGATTTGAAAATTCTAGTTTGAAATTTTAATCTAAATTTAATTTCAATTTAATTCCTATTTAATACCTCTCCATTATTTTTGTTTTATCAAGTTTAAAAAAATTAAGTTTAAAAAAAATGGAAGAACAATCACCGAGTAATCAAAATACACTTAAAATAGGATTAGTGGTACTTTTAGGAGCTTTAGGGCTTTTAGGGTATTTATATTATGGGTCAAAAAACGAAAACTCAGAGTTACAAAAAGTACTTAGCGGAAAATTAGATGAGCTTTCAACCACAAGAATAAAGCTTGACTCCATATCTAAAAATTTAGATGAAAAAATTGCAGAAGTAACAGCTTTAGGTGGTAGTGTAGTAGAATTAGAAAAAATAAAAGCACAATTAGAACGCGATAAGAAAAATCTAAGAAATGATCTAAGCAATGCAGGATTTTCTGCTAAAAAGTATGAAAGCAAAATTGCTGAATATGAAAAGTTCCTTTCCGAAAAAGACTTAGAATTACAAACATTAAGAAATGAAAACAAAGAACTGGCTCTGCAATATCAGGCCGTTCAAGAAGAAAAACAAAAAGTAGTTTCTCAAAATAGCAGTTTAGTTTACAGCAAAGATTCATTAACACAAAAGGTAAGTGAAGTAAGTTCTGCTAATGATGATTTGCGTAAAAAAGTTACTGTAGGTGCGGCACTGAAAGCTGTAAATGTACAAGTAGCCGCTCTTAGTTCTAAAGGCAAAGAAAGGACTGGAGAAGTAAAAAATAGAAAAATTGATCAGTTAAAGGTTTCGTTCATTCTTCCATCAAACCCACTAACTGAAATCAATAATAAGGAAGTATTTTTAAGAGTTACCGATCCTCAAGGTGGAGTATTAAACGATATGAGTAAGGGAGGAGTATTAAATTATGCTAATCAAGAAATAGGATATAGTTTAAAGCAAAGCATACCTTTTACCAATAATGACCAGAGAGTAGAGATGTTCTACAAAAAAGAAATTGCTTTTAAATCTGGAGAATACAAAATAGAATTATACTCGGATGGCTTCAAAATTGGTTCTGGTGTATTCGTAGTCAAATAAAGATAATTAAAGTTCATAATGGTTTATAGGGTTAAAGTCGGATTCCTGTGTTGAACTTTTCAATGCAGGAATTTTTTTTGCAAAAAAATACAAATGTATGTTTTTTATAACCATGAATGCACGGAGAGCCTATTTTATGATTTTCGTGTTTTTTTTGTCAATTTATTTAACTTAAAAAAGCAGGCCATTAAAATCAATTATTATATAAAATTTGATTTTAATGGCCAGCTTAACTGTAATAAAGAATAATTACAACGAAAAAATATTACAATTTGAAAACCATAACAAACTTTAAAGCAATTTTTTCTTCCGTTTTTAACCCCATTAACCTGGGTGGCTCCACATTAAAATCTGTCATATTAATTACAAAATCTCCTGTTACCCTAATATTAGCTTTAGAAATAGCCTGTTGCACTTTCAATTCCAAAGGCTTAGATACACCGTGAAAACTAAGATTGCCTTTTATAATTAAATCAATGCCACTTTCTTGAATACTTGAGGCCGAAAAGGTTACATTTGGAAACTTTAAGGCTTCTAAAACCTCAATAGCATGGGAATCTCTGTTTGAATTACCACTGTCAAATGACTTAATGGGAATAATAACAGCTACAGCCTCAATTTTCTGTGTTTTATCATTAAATACAATAATCGATTTGGATTCTTTTGAAACGGCCTCCCAAGAATGCAAAGGGTGTTTCATGGCGTATTCTACCATTGAAGATTTTTTATCTGCCTCAATTTTTCTTTTTTCTTGAGAAAAACTTTTTACAGCAACAAACATTATCATCAATACGATTCCTAAAATTTTCATGTTTTTACTATTAAAATTTAATTAAAATTCCATTTTTATAGAGGCTATTGCTAAGGCATAAGCTCCAAAAGTTCCAAATGCAACGGCTCTATGTAAAGGCTTATTTACCGTATAGTTATTTCCTATTCTTCTAGCAAGCACATTAGTAGTTATCATACCCGATAAGTGTACATAAGAAAGGATTTTATGAAGTTTGATATTATCAAATTTCTTTCGGTTAATAAAAGGTGGAGGAGCAGTAAAACTCATTAATGCAGTAGTGGCATATCCAATATTAACCCCTGTTGCCATGTTTTCATGTAATTCCTTTATTTTTCCTCCTTCTTTTTCTTTATATAGTCTAGATCCAATAAATCCTTGAGCAATCATTGCTCCTGCTGTGGCCAAGCCTATTCCTTGGTGTATGCGAAACATAGTACGTCTAATTTTTAATTCTTTATCTCTAGACTCATTCGTTAAAACACGGGGAGCAATACCAACTTTACGGTACAATCCATTTTGACCCCAAAGCATCCTTTGAGTTATCAACATTCTTTCCGGTAAAAGGATCTCAGACTTAACCTTTTCTGTGCTTGTCAAATCCATTAATAGACTATCAGCAGCTGAAATTTGAGCCTTAGTCAGAAAGTTCACCAACATAAGCAAAGAAAAAAGGGCAGTTCGAAGCATCATTATATTT
Organism: Cytophagaceae bacterium; assembly: GCA_031420365.1. Lineage (GTDB taxonomy): Bacteria > Bacteroidota > Bacteroidia > Cytophagales > Spirosomataceae > Leadbetterella. The sequence continues at coordinate 41,644 of JANOMP010000154.1, read as the reverse complement.
GTTTTTAGGGTGTAAGTAAATTTTAAAAAAAATATTTTAACTTACTTTTAATATTTTTGTTGTAGCATCATAGGAGGCTTTGTAGGCAATTAAACTTTTTACTGCAGGTCCTTTTTTTACCGTGCCATCTAAATTATATTCTGCCCCATGATTTGAACACCTAATATCACCTTCCTTGCTTCTAAAATCTACAGTAGTGCCTTCATGTGTACATGCCTTTGAAAGAGCAATATAATTACCACTGGAATTGGCTACTAAAACATCTCCTACTATCACAAATTCTCCTGCTGTAAGTAGCTTACTAAAATCCTTATTGGAAAAATCCAAACTAAAATTAATAGTTGCTCCAGTTGCTGTCCCTGTTACACCAGTATTAGTATTAGCAGGTGGGGCGGTTGTTGTAGGTGGTGTGGTAACTACTGGTTTCACTGCTATTTCTTCTGTTTTTCCACAAGCCGATATAGCTCCAATACAGTAAAAAGCCATTAATGCCTTTGAAGATATTCCTAAACTTCTAATAAATTCTCCTCGATTAATGCTTTTGTTATCCATCAATTTTATTTTTATTTTTAATTTTATACGGTAGAAATAAAAAAAAGTTGCACTATTCTCTAGAAAAAGGCACATTAAGGTTTACAAACATACCAGTGGAAAGTAGTTTTACTTTACCAAAACCAACATTCTTAATGGGCATTTTAACGAATGGCTCAAATTGAATACTCAATTTTTTATAAACCCTTCTTTGGTATCCAAGTGCTAAATTTAATGCGCCCCACCAATACATTCCTGTATTTCCTTCCCACTTTCTCCATTTAATTTTTGGATCTTCATTGTTTTCATAATTATAATCATATTTTTCGTTCAACATTTTGTAGCTCGTTACACCCAAAGAAGAATAAATACTATTTTTGTTCTTAGAAAACAAATGATAACTTAAAACTACCGGAATATCAATCATACGACACGCAGCAGAAATACCTGTTAATGGAGAAGAAGGAACACCCCATTTAGTAGGCCAAGCATAATCTTCTGGCTTTGCATCATAGTATTTCATAGATCTCATAATTCCAGTTTTTAACTGCAGCTTCTTAGTGAAATTATACGCTAATAAAAACTGAAAATTGTTGCCCATACCTCCCAAATTCGAATTAGTAACCATACTGTAATCAGGCGAAAGGCCAATATTAAAAGATAGATTTCTAATAACAGATTTTTTCTTTTTTATTGAATTGGGTAAATTTTGAATGATGGCAGAATTATCCTCGGTGATTAAAATTTTAGATTCGGCTATCGGCACAATAACAGTATCAAATTCGGAAATATTAGAAGCTTTATTTGGTATATTAGTCTTAATAATTGCTTCGGACTGAATACTTTTTTCTTTGTTTTTATCAAGCCCTTTTTTTTCTACCAACAATTCGCTTTTCGAAATATCAAATGCCACTTTGGCTGTATTTTCTCCAATAATATTTTCAAAATTTTGATTAACAACCTTTTGCTTTTCCTGATTGGTTACTATTTTCTGGTTGTTGGAAAACTCATTTTTGATATTTTTTTCTAAAACAGAAATGCTTCTACTTTCAGGTCTTTTAAAAGTTATGAAATTATCTTCTTCTTTTTTCGCAATTTCCTTACTACCAAGTTGCCCTATTCCCTTTAAATTTGTTTTTTTATTTATTTTTAAATTTTCTAATTCAGTAGTTTTTGTATTATGAGAAATTTTAACATTATTTTTACTTGAATCTTCAGTTGACTTTATTTTTTCTGAGGCTAAATTATTTTCTTTTTTTTCAATTAAAGTGTAAAAAATAGCTACCCCTGAAAAAATGAACACGGCAGCTGCCCATCTCCAAAAAATAAAAATGCGTCTTTTCTTATCTTTTGCATCTAATTTTTTTTCCATTTTTGACCAAGCATCCGGCCAAATAATAGGATTAATCAGGTCAGCACTTTGCCGAAACAAATCATCAAAATCTTTGTCGGATAGGTCATTATTATTTTTCATAAAAACCTAATTTTATCTAAATCTCTTTTATCAATCATTTTTCGCAACATTTCTCTTGCACGAGATACATTTGACTTTGATGTTCCAGCTGATATCTCCATTAATTTGCTGATTTGGTCATGCGTATACCCTTCAATTATATATAAATTAAAATTTAATTGATAAGAATAAGGAAGTCTCTTAACTAGATTAATTAAATCTTCATAATTCAACTTTTCTTCAGCAGTTTCTTCAAGGCTATTTACATTTTGAAGCTCTTCAATTTCTTGATGAAAATAATGTTTTTGTTGACTCCTATAATTGTCTATGGCGGTATTAATAATTATTCTCTTTATCCAAACTATAAATGGCTTACTAAAATCGAAATTTTCTAACTTATTAAATATTTTAAGAAAACTATCATTAAAAACTTCCAATGCCTCATCTTTACTTTTGGCATAGCGCAAACAAATACCCATACCAAATCCAAAAAACTGCTTATAAAGCAATTCCTGACTTTTTCGGTCAGATTTAAGACATCCATCCAAAATAGCCCTTAATTCTTCAGAATTTGGTGCCGACTCTTTCAATAATAAAAAATATACGTTTGTATATTAATTTAGGTTGCAAAAAATATTATATTTCAACTTATCAAATACTTTGGATAATCTATCCCAGACCCAATTAAATAGTGTATTAAATTCAATTTAACATGTTTAAACTACAAAAATCAAAAATATCTTTTAAGTTTTAAAGTTGAAATAGATAGTTCATTTTTAGTCCAAGTATTTGATATTACCATTGCTGCACCTAAAGAAGAAGCTTGTGCCACTTCTGATGCATAAACTTTTACATTAAAAAAAGCTTCCGCCAACAAATTCATAAAGATTTCATTTTTTGAAAATCCTCCATCTACAAATATTGTTTTAGGTAAAACAATTCCTATTGTGAGTTTAGTAGAAGCTATTTGTTGTGCAACTAAATCCATAATAAATTGATGATAAGCCTCTTCAAAACTTCTAAACGCATTCAAATTTCGCTCCACAAATGGGCAGTCTTTTAGATCTCCTAATTCTGTTTGATCTGGTATCACTTGTTTATGATTTTTCCTTAGCCATTGAACGGTTTTATAATTAAAAGTAATGTTTTTGTAATACTCTTCAGACATTCCAAAATAATCAGATAAATGCTTTACTTGACGCCCATGTTCATTTCCTGAAAACAATCGAGAGGCACGCACTATCTTTCCTTCAAAGCTAATGAAATTTAAACAATCAGATTTTAAGGATTGATCAGTCAAAGGCAATTCATTAAACGGATTTATACTGATACACCAAGTACCCGTTGAAATGAGCACAAAAGGTTCGTTATTTGTTTTTAAATACGGAACTAAAGCAGCAGAACTATCATGAATACCAGGGCCAATCCAAACACCTTTTACATTTAAACATTCTTTAGCATTCGTAGGGGGCAACAATGCCGCATGTACATGTTCTTTTTCTAACCATTCATGATATTTCCAATTATCAAAATCCCAAATAGCTGTATGGCAACCGATGCTGGTAAATTCTGCCTTAGCCAAATTAGTGAACAAAAAACTCAAATATTGAGGAAAATGCAAAGCATATTTAGTGATTTTAAATAAATCTATTTTGTGATTTTTTAACCAATAAAGTTGCATTCCTGAATTCAACATTCCTAAGTCTGGAGAAGCAACTGTTTTAAAAAACTCATTATTTGTATTATATTTTGCCCAAAATTCTTGTTTTAATTTAATTGGAAATTTTTTTAGATAATTATATATAGGCCCAACGGCCTTACCATTATTATCTATATAAACTAACGAAGCTCCATAACCTGAAAAATTGAGGGCTTTAATAGAAAAGTTGGGCATGCTTTTTAAAACTTCAAATTCTTTTTTAATCCATAGATTTAATGCCATTAAATCGTCACAAGCATCACCATCATCGTCTAAAATTTCAAAAAAACTCGTCTGCTTTTCATAAACTACTTGATAGTTTTCATCAAAAGCCAATAGCTTTTTATTAGTTTTACCTATATCAAAAATTGCACAAATGTTTTGCATTTAAAATCTATACTTTTCTGTTTATTCTATTTAAAAAAATAGTCAATTACTTACTTCAAAAATTTTATACATACTGGCATAGAAATATTTATTTCTCTTTCCATTTGGGTAAGCAATCCTGTTTTGACATCTCGTTTAAAAATCACCACATTATCAGAATCTTGATTTGCAACAAATAGATATTTTCCATCTGGTGTAATTCCAAAATTTCTAGGAGTTTTCCCAGCAACATCTGTTTGATTAACTTGGGTTAAAAAACCTGTATTTTGGTCAATTTTAAACAAAACTATTTTATCAAAAAATCTATTTGAACCATATAAAAACTTGCCATCTGGCGAAATATGAATATCTGCACAGGAGTTTTTCCCAGTAAAATTTGAGGGTAAAGTACTTACTTCTTCTAGAATTTCAAGTTTACTTGATAAATAAGAAAACGTAGTGACTTTACCTGTAAGTTCTTGAATTACATAAGCATAAGGAAGTGTTGGATGAAAAGTAAAATGTCGAGGGCCAGAACCAGGGCTTAGTTTTATGGAATATGCCTCTTTTAATTTTCCAATTTTCTCATTAAAATCATAAGCTTTTACTTCGTCTATTCCTAAATCAACTACAAAAAGATGTTTATTGTCTGGAGAAATATTTACAGAATGTACATGTGGCTTCTCTTGTCTGCTTTTATTAGGGCCACTTCCATAGTGCTGAACGGATTGAACGGGTTCCCCTAAAGTTCCATCAATTTTTATTGGAAGAACTCCCACACTCCCTCCAGAATAATTGGCAGTAAAAGCCCATTTTCCTGTTTTGTCTAAAACTATATGACAAGGATGTGCACCACCAGATTTTACTAAATTTTTAATTTTAAACTCTCCGTTCTCTATATCAAAATCTAAAGCCACTGCACTTCCACCGTCAGTCTCGCTAACAGAATACACATTTTTTTGATTTTTACTTATCGCCAAAAAAGAGGGGTCTTCAATGGCCGGAGAGTTGCTGACAATTTTAGCAGTATTATTGTTTGGATTATATTTGCAATAATAAATTCCTTTTGCACCTTTTTTTGAATAATTGCCAACTAGAAATTTATATTCTTCCGTTTTTTTTTGCCCCAAAACAGTCAAACTTACTAAGAATAAAAGTAAAATTTTCATATTTTATTTAAGTGTTTCGTCCAATTTCTTTTTAATTGTAGCTGCCCAAACTTCATACCCTTTCTGGGTAAGGTGTAGTTTGTCTCCTCTAAAATATTCTTTTATTGGGAACCCCTTTTGATCTAAAAAAATTTGCTCCGTATCGATAAATTGAAGATTTTTCTTTGATTGACAATAAGCCTTTATAAGTGAGTTGGCCTCTCTCTGCTTCCCCCAGACACTCCATCTACTTTCATTTGGTGTTATAGCAATAAAATAAATAGATTGTTTTTTATATTTTTTTCTAACGATTTTTTCAAATCCCTTAAATAAGCCTAATACTTCTCTAGGGGATTTGTCATTTTTTTCACCTATAATATCATTTCCAATAAATACTAAAAGGGCTTTAAATTTATGAGGATATACTAGCCTTTTTGTATAAACCAATAAATCTTGAAAATTAGAACCTCCAAAGCCTCTTTGAATGGGCGAATAAGGATAGAGGTCTTCAGAAATAGAATTCCAAAATTTTATGCTTGAACTACCAACAAATAATATGGAGTTATCTTTATAAACAGTTTCTTTATCCTTTTTTTCTAATTGTTGAATTTCAGTTTCCCATTTTCTTGATCCATCTTCAAATTTTCTTGTTGGAGAACAAGAAAGTAAAAATCCAATGAATAATAAACCAAAAAACTTTTGCATTTCACTTTGAGAAAGATTGATTTGCAATTTATAATAAATTAAACAATAAAGAAACAGACTCCGCTAATTTTAGAACTAGAAATCTAAATAAATCAAAACGCTTCACCAATAGTAAGATATAAATTACCTTTATTGTATGGAGACAGCGCGTAATCAATTCTAAGATTTAAATGGTTTTTTGTAGCTATTCGTAGACCTCCTCCATACGTATATTTGGGTCTATTCAATCGAATTATATCTTTTTGATTTCCCAAAAATCCCAAAGAACAAAAAGCCACCACACCAAAAACTTTCCAAACCTCTTGTCGAAATTCTGTCTGCATTAATACTACATTTTTATCTCTAAAATAGCCTTCAAAAATACCCCTCATTTTCGTTTGCCCTCCTAAATAGGCCAATTGGTTAAAAGGCACATTCCCTATATTAGATGCCGTAAAAAGATTATTTGCCCAAACAGTTTTTTTGCTTAGGCTTTTGTACTGCGTTATGTCCATCGCTATTTTTGTAAATTCTCTATTTGATCCAAAAATTTTAGAAGAAGACACCACGTAAAACTCTGCAAACATCCCTTTTCTTGGATAAAACACCATATCGCGCGTATCTTTTAATACGCTTAATCCTAAGCCAGATGTTCGAGAATAATCACTGCCATTAATTTTACCCGTGGAAAGCTCTCCTCCAGAAACGGTATTAGTAACATTATAATTTTCAAAATTAACTCTTAAACCCAAATAAATGGAAGGACGGACCAACTTAGAAGCTAAAAAACGAAATCTAAAATAATCTACATCATATTTTTCGTCTAAAACCTTGCTTTCTCCAACCCCTGAATAAAGATAATTAAATCTGTACCAACCGTTTTCGGAGGAAAAGTAATACCCATTGTTTTTTGTGAAAATTTTAAAAGGGAAGAATATTAATATTTGCTTATTTTGAGTAAAAGTAGTGCCAAACGAAAGTTGAGAAGGATTAGCATCTTTTCTATCTTTTGCAAATCTAAAACTCGCAACCCCTCCTACGCCTCCTCCCCACCTTGTTTCAGGCAATCTAAATGCTACTGGTAGTGCAATTATATTTTTACTTCTTAACCATCTTTTTGTAGAATCTTGAGCAATGGAAAAATAAAATGGAAAAATAAAAAAATAAAAAAATAAAAAAACCTTCATTAAATAGATGATTAAAAACTATGTATACGATTTAAAGCGGTAATAAGTTGAAATTGAAATCAATTTTTACCAAAATTAGGCTCAATATTTGAATTATTCCTATTTAAAAAATAAAAACTAAATTTCACTTCCATTTTTATTAGTCGTAATAAAATAATTAGTTCTTATTTTTGTAAATTATTCTGTAAACAACATTAAATGCAAAATTTAAAGATATACAATACACTTTCAAGGCAAAAAGAAGTTTTCGAGTCAATAATCCCAAATCATGTGGGTATGTATGTGTGCGGGCCGACAGTTTATAACTATGTTCATTTAGGAAATGTAAGAACTTTTCTAACTTTTGATATTCTTTTCAGATATTTATTGCAGATTGGCTATAAAGTAAGATATGTTAGAAATATCACAGATGTGGGTCATTTAGTTGGTGACGGGGACGAAGGGGAAGACAAAATCGGAAAAATGGCTAAACTTGAGCAACTGGAACCTATGGAAATTGTTCAACGCTACACCAATGACTTTCACCAGGTATTGAACCTATTCAATTTTCTTCCGCCAAGTATTGAGCCTTCCGCTACTGGCCATATGGTGGAGCAAATTGAAGCAGTTAAAGATTTAATTAACAAAGAATTAGCTTATGAAGCAAACGGTTCAGTGTATTTTGATATTAACAAATACAATGAAACTGGCAATAATTATGGTAAACTTTCAGGCAGAATTCTAGAGGACCTATTAAACGAAACTCGCGATTTGCACGGTCAAGCTGAAAAACGAAATCCACTAGATTTTGCAATTTGGAAAAAAGCCTCTCCTGAGCATATTATGCAATGGCCAAGTCCTTGGGGAATGGGTTTTCCAGGTTGGCATTTAGAGTGTACTTGTATGAGCGCTAAGTATTTAGGTAAGCAATTTGACATTCACGGTGGTGGAATGGACCTCAAATTCCCACATCATGAATGTGAAATAGCTCAAGGAAAAGGATTAACCGACACAGAACCTGTAAAATATTGGATGCACTCTAACATGCTTACAGTAAACGGTCAAAAAATGTCAAAGTCGCTAGGAAATAGTTTTTTACCTTCTGAACTGATTAGTGGAAATCATCCACTTTTAGAGCAAGCTTTCACCCCAATGACGGTACGTTTTTTCATGTTACAATCACAATACCGTTCTACATTAGACTTCTCAAACGACGCATTAAAAGCGGCTCAAAAAGGATATAGAAGGTTAATTAATGGCCTAAGAGTGTCAAAAACGTTAATCTACAAATCGGATGCTGAAATAACTATTGATATAAAGAAAAAAGCAGAAATTGAGCAAGCATTTACGAGTTTTTATGAAGCCATGAACGACGACTTAAATACCGCTATGGCTATTGCACAGCTATTTACATTACTTAAGTATGTAAACATGATTTACATGAACCAACTCCCCCCTGCTGCTATTGGTGAAGAGGCCTTTGAAGATTTAAAGAAAAATTTCATCATTTTTATTGAAGATATTTTAGGAATATTTGAAGAAAAACCTACCAATGAGGAAGCGGTAATTAAAGGTATGCTTGAGTTATATAAAGACCACAAAGCAAAACAAGAATACGATAAAGTAGATCAAATACGAACCTATTTCAAAGCCAACAATATGACCATAAAAGATATGAAACACCAAATCGATTGGGCATGGGAAGAGTAGGAATAAATTATTTTTTGTTTATATTTGAATAATTAAAAAAGTTGAATAGAAGATTAAAATATAATCCATTGTAGTATTTACAGTTGTAAACTTACAATCAATACCTAGATTCAAGCAATAAATAAACTAACCCAAAAGAAATGCAAAATCTTATCGGACTACTCGGAGTAGTATTAATTTTGGCAATAGCCTTTTTATTTTCTAACAACAAAAAAGCCATTAATTACCGAACTGTTGGAGTAGGTTTATTACTTCAGATATTGCTTGGTTTATTTATTTTAAAAACAGCTTTGGGTAAAGAAATATTTTCAACTTTAGGTAGAGGAGTTACCAGAATCATCGATTTTTCAAACGACGGTGCCATGTTTGTTTTTGGACCCTTAGCTCAAAACGACCTAGTAGCAAAAGCCTTTGGAGGAGGTGGATTTATTTTCTTTTTCAAGATTATCCCAACTATTATTTTTGTGGCGGTTTTGGTCAATATTTTATACTATTTTGGTATAATCCAGTTTGTGGTTAAGTGGTTAGCTTTAGGTATGAAAAAAATTATGAATATTAGCGGTTCTGAGGCTCTTTCAAATATTGCCAGCACATTTGTGGGGCAAGTAGAGGCTCAAATCATGATAAAACCTTACTTAAAAGGCATGACAAAATCCGAGCTCACCTCATCTATGGCGGGGAGTTATGCCTGCATAGCGGGAGGAGTAATGGCAACTTATATACAGTTTGGGGTGAAAGCCGAATATCTCATTGCTGCTAGTATTATGGCGGCTCCTGGTGCATTGGCAATAGCCAAAATTATGTATCCCGAAACCGAAGAATCAGAAACCAAAGGGGAAGTAACTTTAAAAGTAAAAAAAGAACATTCAAATTTTATAGATGCGGTTTCGGCGGGGTGTTCAGACGGATTGAAAGTAGGCTTGAACGTTTTAGCCATGTTGATAGGTTTCTTAGCTTTGATAGCCTTGATTAATTTCCTTTTAGGAAAATTAGGAGGTTTAGTGGCTTTACCAACATTAAGTTTAGATTTGATTTTGGGATATTTATTTGCAGGTTTTGCTTGGGCCATGGGTGTGCCAAGTGCAGAAACTGTACAAGCTGGCTCTTTAATGGGTACAAAATTAGCTGCAAATGAATTTGTAGCATATCTAAATCTCAAAAGTTTAATGGAAGCAGGAGCTCTTTCACCAAAAACTATTGCTATTGTTAGTTTTGCCCTTTGTGGCTTTGCCAATTTCGGTTCACTTGGAATACAAATTGGAGGAATATCGGCTCTAGAACCCTCAAGAAGAGAAGACCTCACCAAAGTGGCAGTAAGAGCATTAATTGCCGGAACATTAGCAAGTTATATGTCTGCCACAATTGCTGGACTGTTGTTTTAAAAACTTTAAAATCTTTAAAAAAAATGCCCGATGACAATTTATACATCAGGCATTTTTTTAATCATCCTTTTTTCAACTCCAACCAAGTCCAGATGGCAGTGGCAAAATCTATACCTGAAAACAGTATAAGTTGATTTGGAGCTATTCCAGCAATAACTAATTATGTAAATCCAAAGACAGCGACCAACCAACCGTAAATAGAAAATTTATTAAGGTTGCATCTCCGTTTTGAATAATTGCATAATAATAAATGAATAGAGCTAACAGCACTATTCCCAATACTTTTATCCATATTTCGGAAGTGGGTTCAAAACCAAACATGCTCAAAAGCATATTGGGAACAAAAATAAGTTGTAAAGCAGTGATCAGCACATAAATAGCCTGAACCGTGAGTGAGAGTGAATTTTTCATTTTTTTAGGGTTTATTTTTTGGGATTTACAGGATTTAGAGTGAAACCCTGAATTTTATAAACTTTAATTAATGATTGCTGTTTACTGAATTTGTTGTTAGCCTTACTTTTTTTTGAAAAAAGCCGAATGTCGGGCCAACTGGAATGCCAGCTCAGCCAAAAACACTCACAAAAAAAAATCCTGACTGGCCGTCCGCCATGAATTTTTAAATTAATTATTTAGCTATTAGTAATTTAACTTGCTTAAAAATTTTCATACGGACGTTTTTGTGATTAATGGAACAATGTTTATTTGTTTTCTAAAAGATTTTACAAATGAATATTTCTCCACTCTAAATCCTGTAATGCCATTTTTTTGAATAACTGCTAAATTATAAAAATAAATTGGCAAATCGGCAGAATTTAGTTCCAAATTAAAAGCGTTTTATTTTATGGTAGAAAAGGTTGAATATTTAAAACCAATGATGTCAAATTTGAATATTATCAAAGAATAAACTAGATTTGTTATTATTTGAAATACCAAAAGAAGCCGATGAACTTATTTTATAATTATATAGATATTCAAGATTTAGAAAGCAGAATTGCCAAAAATTTATTTCCATTCGAAAAAAAACTATTTTGGGATACAAATGTCGAAAAAATTGATCTTGAATTTCACAAAAATTCTATTATTGAACGAGTAATATGTAGAGGGTTTCTTGAGGATTTTTATGTTTTAAATAAGGTTTATAGTAAGCCTGTAATTATTAATGCTTTAAAAATGGCAAAAGGCTTAGACCCCAAAACTGTAAATTTTTGTATAAATTATTACGGAATCAGTAAAGATGAAATCCATGCTTCATCCTATTACGCTTGATAAGACAGCCTCTCAAGTCTTAGATCAATTGTTTGAAATTGAATTTATTAAGGAGTGTTTTGCATTGGCTGGCGGCACTTCACTAGCATTGCAAATAGGCCATAGGAAGTCCATCGATCTTGATTTATTTACTAGAGAAGCTTTTTCAATAGAAGAACTAAAAATATTGCTTTACGAAAAGTTTAATAGAGAATACCAGTATTCAAGTCAAAATTCAAGGATGCTTTTTTGTTATATAAGCGATGTGAAATGTGATTTTGTGGTAGAACCTGCTAAACTGTTGAAAGAATTTAAAGTTATAGAAGGCATTTCTTATTTTTCAATAGAAGATATCGCTGCCATGAAGTTACACACCATTTGTGGAAGGGGTAAAAGAAAAGATTTTTTTGATGTTTTTTCTCTAACTAAGGTTTTTACTCTTAAAGAGCTTATTGATTTTTTTATTCTTAAATATGATGAAAGCCAATTATTTTTCTTGTTTAGGAGTCTACAATACTTTGAAGATGCCGAATTTGACCTTCCAGTACAAGGAATCAAACCTTTCGATTTTGATTGGAAAGAAATAAAAGAGGGCATTGTAAAACTGATTAATTAGTGCTATCTAAAATGCATTTTGTCCAAGAGAAAGTGAATTGTTTTTTGACAATAATGATTTTATGATTCAAAAGTGATTTTAATCTTAATTTTTGCGTCAAATAATTTTTTGACTCAAAGCAAAAAAATATCGAAAACCTAAGTTTTCAGTATCATAAACCCAAAAATACAAATTAGAAATTTGAGTTACATTTATATTGTAATTAATCCTAGTGATTCATGAGTCCTAATGCAAACCAGTTAGCTATGGCCTGGCGGTTGTCAGCTTTCATCAGCCTTTTTCTATCAAATTCATTTGTGATGTTCCCTAATTCTATATAGACGACAGGAGGCTCAGATTGTTTGATGGTCCACAAATCTCGAGATGAAACCTTGCCTAGATAACCTCTCCCTTTTTGTTTGTCGTCATATTTAACTTTTATAGCTTCATACATACTATTTGCAAGCTGCTCACTCTCTGGCTTTCTATGGTTAAAATAAAAATAGATATCTACTTTATGTTCCGTTTGTCTAGAGTCAACATGAGTTTCAATTACCCTTTGAGTTTCATACCCTTTGCTTTTGTTTTCATTATAGAGCTTATTTATAATTGTTGTCCTTTGACTAAGCCTTTCCGACTGATTCAATGGTATTTTCTCTCCACCAAACACTACTTCATCCGTATCCATTTCTAAATAATCATCCTCTCTAATACCATCATTTTCATCTCTTACAATCATATAAACTTTAGCACCGTGTGAAATTAAGTTTTTAGCCAATCTTAAGCTTACATCGTAAGCATATTCGTCTTCAGAAATATTTATTCCATTTACATTTGCTACAGCACCAGGATCAGGCCCTCCATGACCACTAATAATATAATAAACTTCGCTGATCATTTTTCTATCCTTAACTGAGGTGTTTGCATGTTTTTCCCCAAAAATTGCGTAATTATTTGCATTTTTTTCACCAGAAAAAATATTTTCAAAGGAACTGAACACCAATATAAAAGAGAGGGCTGTTAGGCAACTAAGGATATTTTTCATATTTTAAGTTTTTATTAGAAAAGCGAATACTTTATTATTCGGATACACATATACCTATGTAAACAATAAGCGTGCCAAAGGATTTGAACTAAAAAAAAGAAGCTATAATTGTTTAGGAATACAATATGTTACAAGATAGTTACTTAGTCCTAATAAAATATAGCCAAAATTATTAAAAATAAAAAATGCTCCAAAACTTATAAAATCAAAATCAATCGAATGAATTCTAAATTGGCTATTTTTGCAATCTATATTAAAAGAAGTTTTATTGATTAATAATGAACAGAATTACAGCCCTTTTTCGAAATAAGAAAGAAAGTATACTTAACGTTTATTTCACCGCAGGATACCCATCTTTAAACGATACTTTTACAGTTTTAGAGTCTTTGCAAACGGGTGGTGTAGATATTGTGGAAATAGGTATGCCTTTTTCAGATCCAATAGCTGATGGTGAGACTATTCAGGCATCAAACCAAATCGCATTAGAAAATGGCATGTCACTAAAAGTACTATTTCAACAACTGGAAAACATGCGAAACAAAGGAATCACTGTTCCAGTTATTTTAATGGGCTATTTCAATCCTGTTTATCAATTTGGAATAGAAAATTTCTGTAAAAAATGTCAAGAAATTGGTGTTGATGGTTTAATATTACCCGATTTGCCTATTGATGAATACTATAGAAATTACAAAGCAATTTTTGAGCAATACGGTCTTTTTAACATTTTTTTAATTACTCCTCAAACTTCAGAAGACAGAATCAGAAAAATAGATGAAATATCTGATGGTTTTATTTATATGGTTTCTTCCGCAAGTGTTACCGGAGCCACTTCTGGTATTAATGAGGGAATGGAGGCATATTTTAATAGAGTAAATGCTATGCATCTAAAAAATCCTCGATTAATTGGTTTTGGAATTAAAGATAAAGCGTCTTTCCAAACTGCTTCTAAATATGCTTCGGGGGCAATTATTGGTAGCCAGTTTGTGAGAATTTTAACATCGGCTAAAGATTTAAAAAGTGAAATTCATGATTATTTAAAATCTTTAAGATAATAAATTACTCTTGATGGAAGAAAACCAAATTGCCAAGATAGTTTTTGATGCGGGCTTAAAAGTACATAAAACTTTAGGGCCTGGATTATTAGAAAGTGCTTACGAAGAATGTTTGTTTTATGAATTAAAAAAGCAAAATCTTTTTGTTGCGAAGCAAGTTGGACTACCATTGATTTATGAGGATGTAAAATTAGATATTGGCTATAGAATTGATATTCTTGTTGAAAACAAGTTAATTATTGAAGTAAAATCTGTTGATTCGCTCAGCGACATTCATTTGGCTCAGATTCTTACTTATTTAAAATTAAGTAATATTAAATTGGGGTTGCTAATTAACTTCAATACCGTTTATTTTAAGGATGGAATTAGGAGGGTGATTAACGGGATTTTGTGATCCTGTAGCATTTTCCTAAACTAAAAGTATATTTTCTGCAAAGCCTTGTGATCTATGTGATAAGATTTCTGGATGTTTTTTTTACCACAAAGTTCACAAAGGTTTCACAAAGCGAGACGGATATTTTAAGTGTAGCCTTGTGTCCTTTGCGGTTTTTCTTTTTGTCCCTTGTGGTAAAATTGCAAGATTTTTTTTTCTACCACAAAGTTCACAAGGGTTTACACAAAGTTCACAAAGCTGGATGGGTATTTTAAGCATAGCCTTGTGTCCCTTGTGGCTTTCCCTTTGTGTCCCTTGTGGTAAAGTTTCTAGCTATTTTTTCTACCACAAAGTTCACAAGGATTTACACAAAGTTCACAAAGCTGGATGTATATTTTCCGCAAAGCCTTGTGTCCCTTGTGGTTTTTTCTTCGTGATCCTTGTGGTAAAACTTCTAGCTATTTTTTCTACCACAAAGTTCACAAGGATTTACACAAAGTTCACAAAGCTGGATGGGTAATTTAAGCACAGCCATGTGTTCCTTGTGGTAAAACTTCTAGCTATTTTTTCTACCACAAAGTTCACAAGGATTTACACAAAGTTCACAAAGCTGGATGGGTAATTTAAGCACAGCCTTGTGTCCCTTGTGGTAAAACTTCTAGCTATTTTTTCTACCACAAAGTTCACAAGGATTTACACAAAGTTCACAAAGCTGGATGGGTAATTTAAGCACAGCCTTGTGTCCCTTGTGGTTTTTCTTTGTGTTCCTTGTGGTAAAACTTCTAGCTATTTTTTCTACCACAAAGTTTACAAAGGTTTACACAAAGGACACTAAGCGAAACGATAATTTACAGGCACAGCTTTGTGAACCTTGTGGTTTAATATTCTCCAATCTTTTTACTACAAAGGGCACAAAGGTTTACACAAAGGACACTAAGCGAAACGTAATTTTTATACAAGCACAGCCTTGTGAACCTTGTGGCATTTTCTTTGTGAACCTTGTGGTTAAATATTCTCTGCCCCATTTTACCCAAAAAAAGCCAAAAAAAAAAGCCCCCCAAAGGGAGTCTTTTTTTACTTAAACCAAAGAAAATTATGAAAAAGGAGAAGGTTTAAACCTTCGATTTTTCGGATAATTTTTGGTTAAAGAACATTTTTTTTATCTGTTAAACAATTCGTCATACGATATTGCTACATAATACATACTTCCTACCATCGCAGAACCAAATGCCTGGAAATATGGATCAGAACCAATATTTGTTCCTCCTACTTTAATTATCGATTTCATAGCTGGTATTTTGAAACTAACCTGTGCATCTAAATTCGTAATTTTAGGAACTTGCGTATTCGTAAAATTGCGATTGCTAGTCGTAGTAGGAGCAACAAAAGAAGACTCCCAAGTAAACGAATCTTGGTGACGAAGCGATAAATTGAAGCCTATTTTATCTCCACTACCCAAACGTTTCCCAAAATTCATATTGTAACGATACTTCGGAGTATTAAATCCTGCGTATTGTTGTTCTGGAGTAACAGTAAAACCAGTTAATTCATTATACGCCATGTTACCACCGATATTGAATCCTTTTGGCAAAGCGTAATTAATATTAGCTGCCCAACCTTTCACTCTGATTTCTGAGCCTGTATTGGATGGTCTAGAGTAAGCCAACCGAGTAGAAGCACCACCAACACCAGATTCGATAGGTAAACCTGGACCAGCAGGTGCAGTTGGAACAACAATAGAGGTGCCCCCAATAAAGTTAGAATATAAACTCCAATAATGATAAGCATCTATAAATACTTTTTTACCAATTAAGCCCTTGTAACCAATTTCATACGACTGAATTCTTTCTGGTTGAAGTGCTTTTACTTTATATTTTGGTATTTGGGCTAAGGCAAATGCTGGCAATACTTGTGATACAACTCCTGGAACATTTGCTGCTAATGCTTTAGTGAGTTCTGCATTAAATGCAGGCTGAAAATTTGCCGCTAAAGCTGCGGGTAATGCTTTTGCTACTTCAGGAGCTAAATTAACAGCTAATACGCCTGGTAATGCCTTTGCTACCTCAGAGGATAAATTTGCAGTCAGGGCCCCAGGTAATGCTTTTGCTACCTCAGTAGCTAAATTAGAACTTAATGCTACTGTTACTTGTGATGGCAAAGCGGCTGCAACTTGAGCTTGAATAGCCGCCGCCGCCGCCGCTTGAGTTATAGTTCCAGCTAATACTAAGGCATTTACAGCAGCAGTTACCTGTGCAGTGACAGCAGCAGTTACGCTTGCTGTTATTGCTGCTGTAGCACCTGCAGTCACTTGCTGGGTAATTACTGCCGTAACACCCGCAGTTACTTGCTGAGTAATAACAGCAGTAACACCTTGTCTTACTAGTGCTTCAATAGCTGCATTTACCCCGGCGGTAATTGCAGGAGTTGCTTGGGCAGTCACTGCGGCAGTAGCATATTGAGTGGCTTGTGCTTGCACTGCAGGATCTGCTGCAAACTTAGCTATATTCGCTGGTGTCAAACTTTGAACTGGAATACCTGTAGCCAACTTATATCTTAAATCAAATTCAGGTAAGCCCCCTATCAAAGTACCGGCACCTGCAAATAAATCGATGTATTGATTTTGAGTAGTTGGGATTCTAAATCCTGATTGATAAGACAATCTAATATTATGCTGACCAAAAGAAAATACACCAGAGATTCTTGGCGTAAATTGACCTTCAAAATTTTGATTTTTATCGTATCTCATAGAACCTGATAGTTTAAAATGATCTTTAAACAAGCTCTTAGATGCTTGAATAAAACCACCAAATTCATCTATGGCAATTGTACCCGTTCTTCCTTCTTTTAAATCGGCAAATAAAGTCCCGTTAGAAGCTAACTGGTATCTTCTTATGTTAGCTCCAACACTAAGATCCATAAATTTAACTTGGTTCTTGAAATTATAAAATCCTTCAGCATGATATAATTTCGATTTATCTTCAAATGAACCGCCACCTTTTGCAATTGAAATTGCATTATATTTATCAGACAATGCATTTAGGGCACTAGAACCAGATGCTGGCATGCCTGCATCTGCTATTCCTCTCGCAGTTAAATGAGCAGCCGCTTCTGCTTGCCCCGCACCTCTAGCTTGTGCAAATGCACCTACATATTGCCCAAACCAAGTAGCATGAGGCTTAATTTCATTCAGTGCTCCTAATGCTGAAAGTCCCGATGCATAAGAATCTCCCGAATTCTCTTGTGTTGTATAAGCTCTTAAATTGAAGTTATCTCCTTTCAATTCCAATTTATACTGTCCAATATTAAAATTTTTCAAAGAATATCTAGCAGCCCCTGTATAAACCGTTGTACCATATCCATAATTTGCTTGTGCAATAAATACTACTTTTTCACTAAATCTATGATGTAAAGCTAAATTGGTTTTAAATGATTTAGTATTATAGTCTACTAAATCTCTTTCATAAAATCCTGTTCTACTCAAAGAGGTACTCGGCACCAAACCAATAGCTGCAGCGGGTAATAATCTGGCAGCAACTAAACCATTAGCTACAGTACGCATATTAGCTTGTACTTCGTCACCATAAATATTTACTCCATCATAATCTGGATTTACACCTACACCTCTTGTTCCATCCTGAACTCCTCCAACATTTAAGTTGGTATAGTTATTTGCCTCCCAATCTTTAGCTCCAATATAGGATAAATTAATTTTAAATGCGGTTTTGTTATTAAATGCTTTGGCATATCTAATTGACAAGTCATAAAATGGTGTAGAGGCAGTTGTTCTGCTACTTTCATTCATAACACCAGTTTTAACTGTACTACTTAATCCTTGATACAAAAATGGACTTTTTGAGTTCATTAAAATCAATCCATTTATTGCGTTTGGCCCATAAAGTGCCGAAGCAGCACCAGGCAATATCTCAACCGATTCAACATCCAATTCTGGCATACCCACTATATTATCCACTGGGAAATTTAAACCAGGAGCAGAATTATCCATTCCATCTATCATCTGTACAGTTCTCGGATTTCCTGTAGCTCCAAATCCACGCATGTTTATAGATTTAAACAATAATCCTTGGGTAGTCATATCTACTCCTTTCATATTAGCTATTGCGTCATAAAAACTTGGTGCAGCGGTTTCTCTGATAGCTCTTAAATCTAACTTCTCTACGGTAACAGCCGATTTCATTACGCTTTCTTCCATACGAGAAGCGGATACTACAATCTCTTGCCCCATAATGTCTTGATCTTCTAAGCTAATATTTATAACCGCTTTTTCAGAAGTTACCGAATATTCTTGCCCTTTATATCCTATGGAAGAAATAACCAAAGGTATTGGCAAGGGAGTAGAGGTAGTAAACTCAAATTTTCCTTTGATGTCGGTAATAGTTCCTATTACTTTGCCTTTAATTTGAACACTTACTCCAACAAGGGGTTCTTTTGTTTTTTTGTCTGTTATAGTACCAGAAATAACAGTTTGAGCCATAGAAAAGCTTACAGAAAGCACTGAAAACAGTAATCCGAATAAATATTTTCGGAGATGTGGGTAATTTTTTGACATAAGTTTAAATATTAAATGTATTATTTGGTTATTGTTTATGAAAACATAATTCAAAAATAAGAAAGATAAATTATTTAAATACCATTTAATCGAAATATAATTACAATAATGACAAAATTTAGAATTATAACTTTAATTTTTTTAGTAATAATAAAAATAAGTATTGCTAAATCACAAAAACCATTTGAAATTCTCTCTGATTTTGATAAAAATAACATCCCGGAGGCTCCAAATTATGAAAATATAAAAAATTGGGCAGCTCATCCTGAGAAAATTGACAAAGCAGATGAAATTCCAATAAATGCCATTGGAATAAAGAATGACCAGATAAATGCTAAGGCAGATGTTTTTTTTATTCATCCAACCATATACACAAAAAAACCCAATAATAACTATACATGGAATGCTTCATCTGACGATGAAGATTTAAACTCACAAGTAGATGAATCCACCATTTTAAATCAAGCAACTATTTTTAATGGCAGTTGTAGAGTATTTGCACCCCGGTTTCGCCAAGCCCACTATTCTGCATTTACTACCGATAATAAAACAGCAGCTAAAAATTCATTAGACTTAGCCTATGAAGATATAAAAAATTCATTTAACTATTATTTGCAAAACCATAATGCTGGACGACCTATCATAATAGCTGGCCACAGCCAAGGCACTGTGCATGCTAAAAGGTTATTGAAAGAATATTTTGATGGAAAACCTTTGCAAAAAAAATTAGTAGAAGCTTACTTAGTGGGTATTGCAACTTCTCCTACTGAGTTTGTAAATATTAAACCAAGTTTAAAAGCAGAAGAATTTGGTGGTTTTGTATCTTGGAATACTTTCGCCAACGAGTATTACCCTCCTTATTATAAAGATGGATTAGTAAATGCATTTGTAGTGAACCCAATGACATGGACAACCGCCGAAGAGTGGGTCACTAAAGAAAACCACAAGGGTGGAGTAGCTCTAAAGTTTAAATTTTTAAACAATGCAGTAGATGCACGAGTGCATAAAGGTTTACTTTGGATTAACAAACCATATGTTCATGGAAGATTGTTTCTAAAACAGAAAGTTTGGCATGCAGCAGATTATAATCTTTTTTGGATGAACACAAGAGAAAATGTAGCTTTGCGAATAAATCAATATTTAGAAGTAAACCCATAACAATGTCAAACTCTAATTACTTAATAATCATGGCTGGCGGTGCTGGTACGCGATTTTGGCCATTTAGTCGACAAAATTTTCCAAAGCAATTTCACGATATTTTAGGGACTGGCCGAACATTAATTCAACAAACAGCAGATAGGTTTGAAGGGGTTTGTCCAAATGAAAATATATATGTGGTAACCAGCCAAGAATACTATAGAATCACAAAAGAACAATTGCCATTTCTATCCGATGATCAAATACTTCTCGAACCGGGTAGAAGAAATACTGCACCTTGCATAGGTTATGCTTGTTATAAAATTGCGAAAATAAATCCCGAAGCCAATATAGTTGTTGCTCCTGCGGATCATATCATTTTAAAGGAAGAGGAATTTAAAGAAAGAATTAGAATTGCATTAAATTATGCCTTAAAAAATGACGTTCTGGTTACTTTAGGCATCACTCCAACCAGACCAGATACAGGATACGGGTATATCCACTTTGATGATACTGCCGTTTCTGAAGTAAAAAAAGTAAAGACATTTACTGAAAAACCTCAGCTTGAATTAGCGAAAATGTTTTTAGCTAGTGGCGATTATGTTTGGAATGGTGGAATCTTTATTTGGTCGTTTTCTTCAATAAAGAAAGCATTTACGGAATATTTACCCGAAATGGCAGATGCTTTTGGAATAGCTCAAGAACATTTTTTTACTCCTAAAGAAAAAGAAGCATTAGAATTAGCCTACCCAAGATGTAAAGCCATATCTATCGATAATGGAGTAATGGAAAAAGCAAGCAATGTGTTTGTTGTTTTATCGGATATAGGCTGGTCCGATTTGGGAACATGGAAATCTGTTTATGAAAATTCAGAAAAAGATGAATTTGAAAATGTTATTGACGCCCAAACTATTCTTTATAAAACATCAAATTGTGTAATAAAAATGCCAAAAGACAAATTGGTGGTTATTAATGATTTAGAAGGATATATTGTGGCAGAATATGACAATGTACTGATGATATGTAAAAAAGATGACGAACAGAAAGTGAAGCAATTTGTTTCAGATGCGGAAAATGTAAATAAACGTTTTAAATAGCGTAAAAAAGCCAAAGCATAAAAAGAAGAAAATGATGAATCATTTATTTTATTCAAGTACTTTAGGCACCATAAAATAATCTTTATCTTTCTGAGGGGCGTTAAATAGTCCTCTTTCTTTGCTTAATTCATTTTTTGCAATATCTTTTCTAAATACGTTTACTCCAGAATGCATATGTATTAATGGTTCCACGTTGCTTGTATCCAGTTCATTAAGCTGGTCCATCCAGCCTAAGATTTTTTCAAATTCTTCAGCCAATAAAACTTGTTCGTCTGGAGTTACTTCAAGTCTAGCTAAATGAGCAATTTTTTGAATCGTTTCTATTTCAATTTTCATCTTTTACTATAATAATCATCCAATTCATTTTGGATAACCACAAATACTTTATTTTTCAATTCTTCTAAATTGCTTTTATCTAACCCTTTTGTTTCAATTTGCTTTTGAACTAAGACTCTGGGCCGACGCCAAATTAAGGTGGTAGAAGGCATAACTTCATACATATTGAGAAAGACTAGCGGAACAATAGGCACTTGAGCATCAATAGCCAATAAGAATGCCCCGTCCTTAAAAGGCGAATGCATCTTCGGAATTTTTTCTGAAACAATACCTCCTTCTGGCATAATAAATAAACTTCTTCCTTCCAACAATGCCCTTTTGGATCGGAAAAATGAATTTGCTCTACTATTTTTGTCACTTCGGTCTACCTGAATATGCAATTTTGCAAACATATAACCCAAAAGAGGAATCTTTTTTACAGACCTTTTTCCCATATAAGAAAAATGATTTCGGACTACTTTCATTCCTATGGCCACATCGAGATATGAAAAATGATTGGCAACAAAAACATAAGCCTTCTGTTTATCTGGTTTAAACTTATATTCAATTTTAACGGGCATTAAAGTGATTAAGAAAAATAAATCTGCCCATAGATTGGTGATTTTTGTTCCATACTTTTTTAGCGATTCTATTTGAATACAAAAATATATGAATGGGAAAAGGACCAAAAATATTCCAATAAACCAAAAAATACACCAAATGTTAAATACTAAAGATAATCCTTTTTTAATTATAGGCATTTTCTCTGAAAAATATCAGTCCTTAATTACATGTGAGTGTAACTCAACGGGCTTTTTAGATTTTTTACTTATTTTAATATTTAGCATTTCAACTAAAAATGAGAACGCCATAGCAAAATATACATAACCTTTCGGTACATGTACATGGAAAGATTCAGCAATTAATAAGGTACCTATCATAACTAAAAACGACAATGCCAACATTTTGACAGTGGGATGTGCCTCCACAAAGTCTCCAACATTTTTAGCAAAAAGTAACATTGCAATAGTAGAAATTACAACAGAAACTGCCATTACTGAAATAACGTTGGTCATTCCAATCGCTGTAATTATTGAGTCAATTGAAAAAATGATATTAATAACTGTTATATCCATCACCGCTTTGAATAAACTGGCTTTAACTCCTTTCTTATTGCTATCCAGGTCATCTTCTATTCCTTCCAGTTTATGATGAATTTCTGAAGTGGCTTTATATAATAGGAAGACCCCACCCATTAAAAGTATAATATCTTTTCCGCTCATTCCAATATCTAAAGGCAACCCAAGATCAGATAGGTTAAACAGGTCTTTTTCTAGACCTAGAATCCAGCCTAAAACAAATAAAAGGCCAACTCTTAATACCATAGCGGAAAAAAGCCCCAAATTTCTTGCTTTCCTTTGATCTGCTTTTGCTAACTTTCCAGAAATAATCGAAATAAAGATGATATTATCAACTCCAAGTATTATTTCTAATAAAGTAAGAGTAAAAATACTTGTAAGAGCCGCAGTTGTTAAAAGTTCTTGCATCTGTTATTTTAAAATTTAAATAATTTACAAAATTATTGTTTAATTATTTATTTATCTATTCTTTAACTTAATAATTAATTCAATTTAGCAAAGTCTTTAGCCAAAATATCAATTTGTTCTTTTTTGAGTTTTTGAGAACTTACTGCCAATCTATATCTAAATGTGACACTTTCGCTAGGCTGCAAGGTTAAATTCAATGATTTTTTACCATTCGTGAAAACATTTTCTCCTAAAGGATTTACGCTAAATAAACCGTAGCCTCTTGTATGCCAGTAAGAAGGATAACTTACATTTTTGGGATGATCAATTATTGTTATAGAAATATCTTCTGCTTGTATCTTTCCTTGTAATGTAACCCAAGGTGATCTTTTTCCCCAAGTGGCTTCTCCAACTATTCCCTCTGCGTTTAAATAGTCTCCTGTAATACCTTCATTATTTAATTTAGGAACTGTAGTAGCGAGACCCGCCGCATCAGTAAAAATCTCAGGTTTATTACTTGGCAACTCCAGCTCTCTGGCAACTCTTATTGCAAAAAAACCATCTTTAACATCTTTAAAAACCACTTTTTGCTTAGCAGCAGTTAAAGTAGTAATTCTATCTATGATATTTGAATTTTCATTGCCTGAAAATACTAAAGTGGTTTTTTCAGTCAGCATTAGTTCCTCATTTTTATCCAGCCAATCGGCAGATACAACAATTTCTCCTTTATTTTTTCCAGATTTCACTTTTTCAATTCCCGTGTGAATTATGGTTCCAAATGTACGCTTATCACCAGATTTTTCAACTTCAATAGAATTATTCCAAAAATCATGGCCATTTGCATCCTCATAATTTAGCCAAACACCCACATGGTGAGGGTGATCAACCCGCTCACCAACACGAGGATCCATAGGCCATCCTCTAGTTACTAATGTGCCATTTGGAGAATAAACTGGATAAAGCACGGCCTTTTTTAAAACGTCTTTTCCTGGATAGAAATAATTGGTAAATAATTTGCCACCAATTTTAACAGATATTTTCTTTTCAGAAGGCAGGTTAGTAATTTCAACTTTCTTTTGACCAAAAACTGAAAGGGCTACTAATGAAAAAAATAAAGTATTTTTAAGCATAATTATAAAAAATTGAATAAATAATATTTACAAAAATATACTATTTACTTATAATTTTTAAGTAAATATATGATATACAAAAAATAAAATTTAGTTTAACTGTTTTCAATTTTAATTATTTTGAAAAAATTATCAAAAATACTGAAAATATTAAGCTGCTAAGAAACAAAAAAAAAGGCGGCTAAAAAGCCGCCTTAATATCTTAAAATCAATTTGTTATTTTATTGTAAAACTTGTTTGTCCAATTCTGAAACCATCCGCGTAAAGCTCTACTTTATAAGCTCCTTTTTCATAATTTGAGCCCCTGTTATAAATATATTCTATGGTTTGACCATTATTAGAATACATTATGTTTTGCTTAGCCGTATAAATAGTTTCTTTCCCTCCAAAATTAAATGCACCTGAACCTGTAGCCATATCCGAAATTACACTTCCAGAAGGATCAATCATTCTTAAATAAACTGTTTTATTTTCTTTTTTTGTTAAAGGATTTTCAGCTAATTTAAAAGCAATTTTCACTCTATCTACTCGTCTTGCCTTAAACTCTTCTCCATCTCTTTCTTTTCCTCTCAAGTTTATAGCTGATATAGCATAATTCATTGGTCTTAATGCTGCCGCTAATGTAACTTTCTCGGATAATTCTTTATTTTGAACAGTAGTTTTATAAACAGAATCTGCTAAAATCTCCTTTTGACTTCTTAAATCCGTATTTGAACTTTTTAGTCCTGTATTTTCAGAATTTAATACTTGGTTTTGATTATTCAATTGAGCATTTTCTTCTCTAAGTTTCACCAATTCCGCATCTTTTTCTAAAAGAGAAGCTTCATAATTCTGAATTTTACTCTGATATTCTTTTGCATTAAAACTTTTTGAAGACATTAACTGCTTTTTGTCTTTTTCTAATTGGGCTTTTAAGGCTTCCAAACCTTCTACCTGCCCACCCAATGCGGTAACTTCTGCAATTTTTGCATCTAATTGTGCTGAAATCGAATCTAATTTGGTATTAGTTCTTAATAATTCTTGTGTCTTTTCTGTAATTGATACATTTTTTTGGCTTGATTCTTCCTTTTCATTAAAATACAAATAACCGAAAATGCCAGCCAGTGCTAATGCCAAAATTAACCCTGCTTTTACAACGGTATTGCTACTCTGATTTGATTCTTCCATTTTTTTAATAGTTTATATTTGGTTAGACTTTAGCGACAAAAATATACTTTTTTTTTTGTTTTCTAAATGTTTACTCAAAATTAATGAATTTAAGGTATTTTTATATTTATTAAACAAATCTTTTATTTTTCTACTGATTATAAATAAAAAATATGGTGTTAAAAAGCAAACTAAGGAAAGAGTACATTATTGTTTTAGTTGCAGCTTTAGGGTATTTTGTTGATGCTTACGATCTGATTCTTTTTGTAGTCATTAGAAAGTCAAGTCTTCTAAGTCTAGGAGTACATGAAGCTGATATTACTTCCATTGGACTTTCTTTGTTCAACACACAAATGATAGGAACATTCTTTGGAGGTATTTTTTTTGGCATTCTAGGGGATAAAAAAGGCCGATTGTCTGTTTTATTTGGTTCAATTTTGGTTTATTCACTTGCAAATTTAATGAATGGCGGAGTAACTGAATTATGGCACTATTTTGTTTTGCGTTTTATTGCTGGTTTTGGTTTAGCAGGAGAACTTGGAGCAGGCATAACACTTGTGGCAGAAGTGATGCCCAAAAAATATAGAGGATATGGCACCTCAATTGTAGCTGCTGCAGGGGCAGCAGGAGCTTTTTCGGCTGGATTAATAGGAGATTTAACTCCCTGGAGATTTTCATTTGTTATTGGAGGCTGTATGGGATTACTCTTATTGTTTTTAAGAATGGGCACTTTTGAGTCAGAATTATTTATTAAGACAAAAAGTAATACAGCAGGAAAAGGGGATTTTTTGTCCTTGTTTATCAATAAAAATAAATTTCAACGCTATTTTGCAAGTATACTAATTAGTTTACCAATTTTTTTTACCATTACAATATTAATGCAATTAGCTCCTGAAGTGGCTAAAGGACTAGGACTTAAAGAAGAAATAAGAGTGGGATCGGCAGTAATGTTAGTCTATTTGGGTTTAACTTTTGGTGATTTATCGTCTGGGATCATTAGTCAAATAATAAAAAATAGAAAAAAAACCATTCGTTATTTTCTAATACTAAGTGTCTGTTTTATAAGTATTCATTTGAATAGTTATGGAATAAGCCTAATATCACTTTATATTTCTTATGTTTTTCTTGGGTTTGGTGCTGGTTATTGGGTAAGTTTAATCACTTTGTCTGCCGAACAATTTGGCACTAACCTTAGGGCTACCGTTGCAACTACCATTCCCAATTTTGCTCGAGGAGCAGTAGTGCCAATCAGCGTATTTTACCAATGGATATTAATCAATTTTACAAACAATAATGTAATTCATTCGGCAATGTTCACTGGCATGCTATGCTTAGGTTTAGCTTTTATCGGTACATTTTTCATAAAAGATACTTTTTCAAATAATTTAGATTTTGTAGAATAAAATGGCACTAATATCAAAGAAAAAAATTTCCTTTAAAATTTCAAATAGACTTAAAAAATATTTGATAAAGTATGATAGAGACCGCTATTTGCCGCTTAAATATTCGGACCTCCTCAGGTATGATAACAAAATAACATTATATGACAAAAACGGAAATGACACTCTTTGGGAAACAGTATTCTATGCTCAAAGTGAATTATTGGAAATTTATGAAAACCTAAAAACAATTTATGCCGATTTAAAAACCGACGGAGATGAATCCGTAATAAAACATTTAGTAGTAGATAGAATTGATGTATGCACATACGCCAACACCTCTCCTTTTCGAATAAGAATTAGCAATATGGTAAATGACAATTATGATTATTTTTACATTAAGAAAGCGGATGCATCGAGAATATATGGATTGGAATTAGAACATCTACTATCTCCAAATGTAATATCCTATGTGAGCCATCAGGACACTTTAGTAGAAGAACATATAGCTGGAATTACAGGAGATCTATTTATGCAAAACCATTTATCAGATACAAATTTAAATCCAATTCGGCTTACCAAAGAATTTATCAAATTTAATGAAAGGTGTTTTGTTAGGCTATTAGGAGATATGCATTCTTCTAATTTTGTAATAATTATTACTCCAGATTTTGAAGATTTTCACTATCGAATTAGGGCTATAGATTTTGATCAACAATCCTACGAGGCTTCAAAGTCTGTGTATATGCCACAATATTTTAAACAAAACAATGCTATTATTGAATTGGGGATGAAATATATGACTCCCGAATCAGTAAAACAATACCAAACAGAAGAACGATCTTTGATTTCAAATAGAATGAAAGCCGAAAAAATAAGACTCAGCGATCTAATAGAAATGATGAAAAAAGATAAAATT
This sequence comes from Cytophagaceae bacterium, assembly GCA_031420365.1. Taxonomy (GTDB): domain Bacteria; phylum Bacteroidota; class Bacteroidia; order Cytophagales; family Spirosomataceae; genus Leadbetterella. The sequence continues at coordinate 13,979 of JANOMP010000154.1, read as the reverse complement.
TATTTAGATGAAAATCTTGAGCTTTTAAAAAAAGACTTGGCTTTACATTACAAAAATTCAAATTTTCTTTCCTGCCAAAATATGGGAGATGTGTTAGAATTAAGTCTAAAATTGGTAAATACTCATTAAGATTTCATAAATTTTACCAGTAATATTTCGACAAATAAAAAAAACAATGAAGCAATTATAAAATATTTCCATAAAGGCTTTGCCATAGCGGTGTCTCTAAAAGCATTTACAAAATTCCCATCGCTTACATCATTATAAATTGTAACATTTTGCTGTTTTTCAAATATCCCTTTCAGCTCATCTTCAGAGTAAACATTTAATTTAGACTCCTGATCATCGTGATTTAATGCAATAGTTTTTAAAGTCTTGCCATCAATTACCAAGTCAAAATAGCCAGAATCATACAGTTGTCCATCCGTCAATTCCGAAGATTTTGGTAACTCCAATATCAAAGTCTTTCCATTCATTCTTTGCACTGGAATCAATTCTAATTTCTCACTTTTTAGTTTATAAGAAGCATTTTTGGGAGCATTTGGCATAAAAAAGCTTAAATTGGTATCATTAAAATAATAGGCTAATTTATCTGCTTTGCTACTTAAATAAGCCATTTTATAAAAAGTAGGTACAAAAAAAGCATGTTCCGCGAAGTTTCCAAAATTTGGATTGAGAGGTGTTGCTAAAAGATAAATGGCACCATCACCAACCTTGGTTTGAGTCAGAAAATTTGCACCGTTTTTATACGTCAATAGTTTTTCTCCTACCCCACTCCAATGTAAAATAGCTTGCCCTTTTGGAAGGCTTAAAATGCTATTGAAAGTGCCCTTTTCAAAAACATCTTCATAAAAAGGGTTGGACTTAAATGGCTCACTAATATCAATAAATTTTCTAGCGTCAGGAAATTCATTTAAAACCGTTAAATTCTGAATGCCATATTGATTTAAGAAAGATTGTAAACTTGTAGAGGAAGGATTTTCAGATGGACTAATAAGAACATTTCCCCCACTACTCAAAAATGATTCAAGATTTAATTTTATTTGAGAATCAATAGTGCTTATCCCTTCTAAAATCACAAAATCGGCATTTTTAATTTGCTCAGGGTCCACATTGCCAATGCTATAAGAGGAGTAATTAAATAGACTATCATTAGCATACATTTTTGAAAGATAGTTTTGCGAACTTTTTTGATTAAACAAATGAAGTACTCTAATTGTAGGAGATGCATTTAATACAAAAAAATATTCGTTGTCGAAAGTAACTGGCTGATCATCAAATACTATTTTAGCTTTATGAACTCCTCTTTCTTTTACGGTAAAATTAAAAATTGCCTTCGAAGAAGAGTTTGGGCTTATGTTTACAGATGAAGTGGAGGACTGAATTCCATCTAAATACAGTTTCAAAGGTAGTTTATCAACAAATTTAGATCCCGAATTAAAAACTTTTACATTCAAAACATTGTTTTGCATCTCTCTTACCAATGGAACCTCTAACCATACAGAATCAACAAAAACATTTTGAGATGCTTTACCAACCACTGGAATTAAATGAACGTGGTCAAGAGAATCTATTTTCAAATCTTCTAAGCGACCTACTGTACTCTTTTGAAAATCAGAAAACCAAAAAAAATGATTTTGTGAAGAGGTATTGTACTTTTGGGCAATAGCATGCTGCCTTTTATAAACATTTATTAATGTTCTAGGACTTTCAGAAAAATCTACACTTGTAAGTCGATCTTTTATTTTTGAGGCATTAAGAACAAACTGATCTTGACCATCAAAATCATTCGTAGATAGCTGAATATTTGCAGATTTATTAAAAATAGAAAGCAATTCATCGATTTTTATGATAGCTAAATCTAAGAATCTTTTACTTTCTGTGGTATTCTGCATGCTCATGGAATTATCAAGATAAATTCCGTTTATTCCTGAGCTTTTTAGATTTTTAAGGCCCCCTCCATTATTTTTTACCGGCTGAGCAAAAGCTAAAATCAAGAATAATAAAAAGAGCATCCTACTGGCCATAATTAGCCACCTTTTTAGTTTTCTAAAAGCAGATGTTTTAGTTTCTACAGCTTTTAATAGTGCTACATTTGAAAAAAATATATTTTTTGTTCTCCTAAAATTAAATAAATGTACAATAAGCGGTATGCTTAAAGCACAAAGGCCCCACAAAACATTAGGAAACAAAAACTGCATATTTTGAAATTTTATAATTCAATTCGATAAGCCAATTCTTTAAGAAAATAAATACTAGTCTTCATCGAAAACTTAGCATTCTTTAGATTCTTTGCTTAATATTCTCAAACATTTGTACTAAAGTGGTTTCTAAATCATATTTCCAGGTCCACTCAGGATAATGCAATTTAAATTTATTTAAATTTGAAATATACCAAATGTGATCACCAATTCTATTGTCGTCTGCATAACTGTAATTCATTTTGTTTCCAGTTATTTGTTCACAAAGCTTAATGCCCTCAATCATTGAAACATTCGAAAATCTTCCGCCACCCGCATTATACACTTCGCCGGGCTTTGGATTTTGATAAAAATGCCAAAACATATTTACTAAATCCCAAGAGTGAATATTATCTCTAACTTGTTTGCCTTTATAACCAAAAATTGTATAATGATTTCCTGTTATGGCACATTTCATAAGATAAGCCAAAAAACCATGCAACTGTGCTCCAGAATGGTTTGGACCTGTTAAACAACCCCCTCTAAAAACTCCCGTTTTCATTCCAAAGTATCGACCATATTCTTGCACTAATACGTCAGCAGCAACTTTTGATGCTCCAAATAAGGAATGCTTGGTATGGTCAATGCTCATTAATTCATCTATTCCATTATCAAAATATTCATGATTTTCTGCTATTTCCCATCTAGTTTCTTGCTCAACCAATGGCAAAAAATTTGGATTATCACCATAAACTTTATTAGTAGAAGTAAAAATAAAAACCGCCTCTGGACAAAACTTGCGAGTCATTTCAAGCATCACCAGTGTGCCATTGGCATTTACTGTGAAATCCATAAATGGCTCTTTGGCAGCCCAGTCGTGGCTAGGTTGTGCAGCTGTGTGAACAACCATTTTTATTTCAGAACCGTATTTCTCAAATATTTTGGATATCTGTTCTTCTGATCTAATATCTGCATTATGATGCTCATAGTTTGAAAATTGCTCCGAAATTCTATTTCTGTTCCAATCTGTTGAAGCCTCTTTTCCAAAAAAATATTGCCTTAAATCGTTATCAACTCCAACAATTTTATCAAATTTTTCACTTAAAAATGCTACAGACTCACTTCCAATTAAACCCGCAGAACCTGTTACTATTGCTATGCTCATTTAAAATGTCTAATAATAAAAATGATTTTACAGCGTAACATTCAGCCAAACTGTAAAATCATTTTAGTTCTAAAAATAGTTTATTTAATTATGCCCCTAAGCTATCCACTTTAGCCTTTCCATATAATTTTTCACGAATAGCAGCTGCACGCTTTTCATTTTCAGGTTTCGCAGAGTAAACATTTTTTAATTGTACTGCTGCAGAATCTGGATGGACTCCATAAACATAAGTATCTCCTTTATTTACATCATCTTGATCAATTGAATTCGTATTTTGATAGGTGCAAGAAGAAATAGTCAACAAAGACCCTAGTAATATAATAATGCTATTCTTTTTCATTATGAAGCTTATATCTTTTAAATTTACACAAATTTAAACTTAGCATTTCAAAAAGCCAAAGTATATTGAAACTTATTCAGGAATAAGTTAATATTTTATTTCCTTTTTTAATTTCACAACTATGCTTTCATTCGTAGCAAGTTTAAATATCCAAGTTTTTAAGTCAAAAAAAATAGCATTAATTCTCTTGCTAAAATAATAAATAGATGAAATACGATGTAGTTATAATTGGCGGAGGGATAATAGGTTTAGCTACCGCTCTTAACTTAAAATTATCAAAACCCAATCTTCGATTAGTGGTTTTAGAAAAAGAAGACCAATTATCGAAACACCAAACAGGTCATAACAGTGGTGTAATTCATTCGGGTCTTTATTACAAACCAAAAAGCTTAAAAGCTATAAACTGTATAACTGGCTATCAATTGTTGGTAAAATTTTGCCAGGAGAATGATGTTCCTTTTGAAATTTGTGGTAAAATAGTGGTTGCAACAAAAAATGAGCAATTGCCAATGCTTAATACGCTGTTAGAAAGGGGGAAAGAAAACGGTCTAGATGGTCTTGTCAAATTAAACGAAAACCAAATTAAGGAAATCGAACCTCATGTATCCGGCATAGCAGGAATAAAGGTTCCTCAAACTGGAATTGTGGATTATGTGCAAGTTTCTTTAAAGTATGCAGAAAAAATAAAGAATTTAGGAGGTGAACTACTTTTAAACCAAAAGGTTGTTTCTGTTAGTTATTTAAATGGAACTTCTACTGTGGTTACAACAAAAGGAAGTTTTGATACAAAATTAATTATCAACTGTGCTGGTCTTTATTCTGATAAAGTTGCTGAGTTAACCGAACCTCAAAAACTAGATTTAAAAATAATTCCATTTAGAGGTGAATATTTTGAATTAAAACCTGAAAAACAATATTTGGTTAAAAACTTAATCTATCCTGTGCCAGATCCTAATTTTCCGTTTTTAGGTGTACATTTTACAAGAATGATTAGTGGGGGCATTGAAGCTGGCCCAAATGCCGTTTTAGCATTCAAACGAGAGGGTTATACAAAATTAGGATTAAACATTGGAGAATTTATAGAGACTTTGACATGGCCAGGATTTAGAAAAGTTGCCGCTAAATATTGGAAAACTGGAATGGGGGAATATTATCGTTCGTTTTCAAAAGCTGCATTTACTAAGGCACTTCAGGAGCTAATCCCAGAAATTCAAATCAATGACCTAATTCCTGGTGGTGCAGGAGTTAGAGCTCAAGCTTGTGATAGGAAAGGGGGATTATTAGATGACTTTTCAATTTTAGAAAATAAGCAAGCCATAAATGTTTGTAATGCACCTTCTCCGGCCGCAACCTCTTCATTGGCAATAGGAAAAACGGTAAGCGAAATGGCTTTAAATAGATTATAAATCAATAATTTTAACCGCATTTAAAGTGCATAATTTAATAAAATTGGATTAGTTTTGTTTTTTTAATTATTTGTTAGATGTCTTTTGAAACACTAATTTTTTTTAATCTTGGAATTTATCTTATAGGATTTATTGCCTTATTGAGCCTTGGTAATTCCATTTTTAAAGAAAATTGTGGTTGGCTATCTATTTTAATAAATCTTCTTGGAGTCATCACCTCTTTGAGTCTTCAATTAAATACCTCAGAAAATTGGGAAATATCTTACAAATGGATAAAAATTGGGGAAACAATTATAAACTACGACTTTATAATTGACAATCAAACCATTTTCATGCACCTTGTTATTCAAGTTGTCTCGGCATTTGTTCAACTTTTTTCAATAAAATACTTAGAAAATGATATTGGAATAAACAGATTTTTTGCTTTCATTAATTTATTTATTTTTTCAATGCTCGGTCTTGCGGTTTCCAATAATTTATTGCAATTATTTATTTTTTGGGAACTAGTTGGCTTTTGTTCTTACTTATTGATAGGGTTTTGGTATGAAAAAAAATCTGCAAATGAAGCCTCTTTAAAAGCTTTTCTAATGAATAGATTCGGTGATGCTTTTTTTTTGATAGGTATTATTCTTCTTTTTAGTTTATTTAAGACATTAAATTTTAGAGAATTAAGTGAAATAATAGCCACACAACCAGTGAAAGGCTTTGAACTAATCCCTCAAATTGACCTTAAAAGCTTGGCAATCTTTCTGATTTTTGTGGGAGTTATGTCAAAATCTGCACAGTTTCCCTTTCAAACTTGGTTGCCTGATGCCATGGAAGGCCCAACTCCAGCTTCAGCTTTAATTCATGCTGCTACGATGGTGGTGGCTGGAATATTTCTTTTGGGTAGAATTGCTCCCATCATTACCCCTCAAGTTGGGGCAATTATAGCTTTTATTGGAGCTTTTACTAGTATTTTAGGAGGTTTTTCTGCTATCTTTCAAAATGACATAAAAAAAGTATTAGCTTATTCAACAATTTCTCAATTAGGACTAATGGTAGCAGGAATTGGAATGGGGGCAATAGGAGAAACATTTTTCCATCTAACTACACATGCATTTTTTAAAGCTGGCCTATTTTTGTGTGTTGGCGTAGTAATCAATTATTTTAATCATGAACAAGACATGAGAAAGATGGGGAATTTGAAAAAAAAATTACCTTTTGTTTTCTATGCTTATTTAATTTGTGGCTCATCACTCATTGGTTTGCCTTTTACAAGTGGCTATCTATCAAAAGAATCTATCTTAAATGCATCAGTAAATTTTGCATTTATTGACGGCAAAATTAGTTACAAGATTTTAATACCAATCTTTCTGGCTATATCTTCCTTTATGAGTACTTATTATATTGTTAGACAGTTTGTTATGGTATTTTTCCAAAGACAGGATGATCCCGTAGAGAAAATTTTTGGAAGCACTAAACGAACTTTTGAAAATGTTTTGAAAACATTTCAAAATATACTCAATGCCGAAAATGAAAGTGTTGGAGAAGAAAAAGTTATTCGTTTTTTCCGTAATCTAAGTATTTATGAAGTTTCTTTAATGTTTATGGCCATCTTATCTACTTTTTTCTTTTATTCTGACTCCCTTTTACATTTTGATTCAGTTTGGTTTTTGTTAAAATTTAATTCGTCACCAAAAGTTTTTGATTGGGTACCTTTATTTGTTTCTTTATTAACTTTGATAGCACTATTGATTTCTTTCAATTTGACAACCGAAGAGATAAGAAAGTTTTATTTTAAAGAAAAATATAAAGGTTGGAAAAGAAGTATTATTAGACTGGGCTTTCATCATTTTTATTTGGATAGTTTTCTTCAACGATTTTTCACAAAACTAGTTATTGGAGTTCCTATAGCCAATATGGATTCTGTATATTCTATCGAAAAGCAAGTTCGCTTTAAGTATATAAAAGGTCTTACAAATTCTTTTTTAAATATTGAAAAAAATGGAATTGAATTTACAATAAGTAGAATAATTAAAATTGTTTTAGATATTGCATCAACAATAAATAAAATAGAAGTTCGAATAATGGATGCTTTTGTAAATAAATTTTCTACTGGAATTAAAAATGTAGGAAATTTTTTAAGAAAAATTCAAGCTGGTAATTTACAGATGTATTTATTTGGAATGTTGTTGTTAGTATTAACTATAGTTTTAATTAAAATTATTAATTTTTAAATATGCAATCTGGTCTGCTTAATTCTCTATTAATTATCCCCATGGTAGCAGCCATGCTTATTTTATTTTTGCCGGAAGCCTATCGAGTGGCTTTCAAATGGATTTCATTAATAGCTCAAATTTTGGTAATGATTAACATAATTACGATAGCCAGTAATTATGAATCTTCAGCCCCTGGTTATCAATTTATTGAGCATTATGAATGGATACGGCTTTCATTAGGGAAAAAAGCACTTCTTTCTATTGATTACATCATTGGGGTTGACGGAATAAGTTTGCCTTTGGTAATGCTTGGCTCATTGGTATTTTTGGTTGGTAATATTTCTTCATTTTCAATTAATAAAAAAGAAAAAGCGTATTACTCATTGTATTTGCTTCTTACTTCATCGGTTATTGGTTCTTTTATAGCTATAGATTTCTTCTTGTTTTTCTTATTTTTTGAATTTATGCTATTGCCTATGTATTTTTTAATAGGAATCTGGGGGGGTCCAAATAAAGCATACGCTTCTTTAAAATTTATTATTTATACCTTAGTAGGGTCAATCTTGATTTTAGTAGTAATGATATTATTATCAATGTCTTATACTGATTTGTTTTTTACAAATGAATATAAAAAAATTGTTTTCAGCTTTGATTTCAGATTATTAAACGATGCATCAAATATTATTAAAAATTCAATTCTTAGTATTGAAAATCCAGTTTATTTATTCGGAATTAAAGCTCGTTCTTTAATGTTCATATTGCTGTTTATAGGTTTCGGAATAAAAATCCCAATTGTGCCATTTCATACCTGGTTGCCAGATGCACACGTAGAAGCACCAACTCCAATTTCTGTAATTTTGGCTGGAATTTTACTAAAAATTGGAGGATATGGTCTAATCCGGATTGCGTATGGTTTTTTTCCAGAAACAGCACCAAATTTTTCTATTTTAGTAGCTGGTGTAGCGCTAGTGTCTATTCTTTATGGAGCATTTAATGCCTTAGGACAAACTGATTTAAAAAAGTTAATTGCCTATTCATCAGTTTCTCATATGGGTTTTGTAGTATTAGGAATTGCTGCAAACAATGAAGAAGGATTTAATGGGGCAATTTTTCAAATGTTTAGCCATGGAATATTATCTGCTATGTTGTTTTTAATTGCAGGAGTATTATATGACCGAACTCAAAATCGAGCAATCGATAACTTTAAAGGACTTGCCAAAACAATGCCCTTATTTACTGTAATGGTTTGCATTGCTTTCTTTGGCTCATTGGGCTTGCCATCTCTTTCTGGGTTTATTGGAGAATTCTTTACCCTTTTTGGCGCTTTTCAATCTTCTTTAATACCAAAATTAATTCCAATTTTCGGAGTACTGGGCATTTTATTATCTGCAATTTATCTTTTATGGACATTCCAAAAAATGTTTTTTGGAAGCTATTGGGTTAAAGAAGAATTTAATAATCAAATGAAAGATTTAACACAATCAGAATTGTTGCTGCTCGGTACGTTAGGAATTTTAAGTTTTATTATAGGTATCTTCCCATCTTTGATTTTTGATATAACAAATCCTACAATTTTAAATTTTTTTGAAGCAAAATGATAACCCAGCAGCTCCAAAATATTTTTAAAAGCTCTCAATTAATTATGCCAGAGCTAATCTTGATTATTGGTATTTTAGGTTTAGTAATTATTGTTTCTTTTGACAAAACCAAATCAAATTCTGGCCTAAATTTTTTATATTCTTTATCCTTATTGTTTATATATATCTACTTTGCTATTCATCATTACCAATTAAGTTTAAAAAGCTCCACTTTTGTTCAAGGTTTTAATAATATGCTATACATTGATATGGCAAGCCTTTTTTTTAAGCAATTAATTTGTCTTTCTGCTTTTATAGGTATTATTCATGCGCGATTTTTTAAATTCAAATTTAGTGGTGAATACTATATTTTAATCTTTTGCATAGTCTTAGGATTATCATTTTTAACAATGACCACCCACTTTTTAGTTATTTTTGTGAGTTTAGAAATGGTTTCAATCGCATCTTATGCTTTAGTGACTTTACAAAAAGAAAAAATTAACTTTGAAGCTGGTATTAAGTATTTAATATTTGGTGCAACGAGTTCTACCATTATGCTATTTGGGGTTTCTTTATTTTATGGGATAACTCATTCATTAAATTTTGCTGATTTGGAATTTTTAAAATCTTTGAATTCCAATAGCTCAACAATCATTCAAATAATATCATTTTTGTTTTTGGGTGGGATACTTTTTAAGGCGGCCGCTGCTCCATTTCAAAGTTGGGTTCCTGACGTTTATGAAAGCACGCCTGGGCCAATTATTTCTTTTTTATCTTTTGCTCCAAAAGCTGTAGCTTTTTTATTAATCGCTAGATTCATCCATTTTTCATCAGTAAGCCTTGAGATGGTAATTATAGTAGTGGCTATTCTTTCCTTAGTTATAGGTAATTTGTCGGCTTTATGGCAAGACAATACGAAAAGAATGTTGGGGTATTCAGGAATTGCTCAGTCAGGCTTTATTTTAATTGGTTTATTAAAAAATGAAGCCAATGACTTTTACGGTTCTTTTTTTTATATTTTAGCCTACCTACCTATCACAATGGGTTCTTTCTTTCTAGCTGACCTTTTATTCAAACAAACTAACAGCCCAAACATGTCTGACTATAAAGGACTTGGCCAAAAGAATGTTTTTTTAGGAATTAATGCCGTAATTTTAATGATGGCACTAATTGGCCTTCCTCCTACCTTAGGTTTTTTATCCAAACTGGTGATATTTAGCTCCATTACCTCCATTCATAACTTAAACTCCAATAGTATTTACATAGCTTTAATAATTTTTGGGTTATTAAACGCCGCTGTTTCTATTTACTATTACTTAAAAATACCCTATTACATACTTGTAAAAGGTTCTTATAAAATTAAGGATGTGTCAATTGATTTCTTCTTAACAATGGTGTTAAGTTATTTTAGTATTACGATTGTTTTTCTTTTCTTCTTCCCAGAAAAACTCAGTGAAGCCATAAATTTGATATTATTCAAATAGAGAAATTGATTTTAAAAAAGAGGCATTACAGGATTTAGAGTGAAACCCTGAATTTTATAAACTTTAATTAATGATTGCTGTTTACTGAATTTGTTGTTAGCCTTACTTTTCCGGGTTGCTGGCCCAGTCAAAAAAATCCGAATGTCGGGCCAACTGGAATGCCAGCTCAGCCAAAAACACGCACAAAAAAAAATCCTGAAGGCCGTCCGCCATGAATTTTTAAATTAATTATCTTTTATTAATAATTTAAAAGTGCTTAAAGATTTTCATACCAACGTTTTTGTGATTAATGGAACAATCAGTGATTTGTTTTCTAAAAGGTTTTATTTAAAAATATTTCTCCACTCTAAATCCTGTAATGCCGATTTTATTAAAAAATAAATTGATTTATGAAGTAATTATGTTTTCGCAGTTATTTCTTTTTCCAACTTAATACAATTTCAGCAATTAGTAAAGGTATTGTCCAAGATAGCCAAATTATTGTTGGACCTCTCTCTTCAAATTTATTCATCAATTGATGTGCTATTGGCAAGTCAACAAGCCAACGAAAAGTCACAAAAGCAAAAGTCACAACATAACTCCGTATCATCCATTCCTTGTGTTGAAGAATATGTCCTCTCATCACTGAAATATAAGCCATAGAAGCTGTAGAAATCCATGCAAAAGCCAAGCACTGCAATCCAAAAGCCCAAGAAAAATTAACTCTAATTGCACTTGTCCACGCTAAATAAGTTGCGCTTATTGACCCAAATAGAATTGCGGTTAAGTATATTCGTCCCAACCACCTGTGGGTGGTCATAAATTTGTTTCGAAATGTTTTCGAAAACTGGAATGGCCCAATTGTCAAAGCTAAAAGACCCCCTGAAATATGTCCAATGAGTGGCCACTTATAATTCCAATATCCTCCAAATCTTTCTTTTTCAAATCCGAAATAGGGAAATGCGTCATTTATTACAAAATTTCCTGCGAAAAGTATAAGAAATAATGAAAGTCCTAATCTGATGTAAGATTTGGTTTTAGCTTGGGTAAAAAGATTAATTTTTTCCATTGTTAATTTTTGATTTAATAATTTGTCTGCCTAATAATTTCCACCATTTTTTAAACATTTGCCGATTTTTGGCAATTTTCATAGTAAAAATAGGAAAAAAAAATAAAGACTCAAAATTGGTCCTAGGGCGCGTTCAACTAATATGGTAAAAAATAACTTCTAGCCTGCTAAAATAATTTTTTACAAAAAAACATACGGTACTTTGTTTATACTTTAAATCTTACAGAAAAGGTTTTGTATTCTAAAAATACTTGGAATTGAAAAATATGTCTCCAATGATTTTGAAAGAAAGAATGAAATTCCTACTTTTGAAAAAAGCTAATTCACAACTTATTACCACCAATAACAATGTGACTGACCGGGTGAAACTGTAGGATTTAAAATGTATTTTTTTATTATAAATACCTCACTTTCAAGTAGATATAAACACAATTTGTAAACTAAAAAAAATAGGGAAATAGCACAAATTCACGTTAACGGAACAAATCTTCAAATCAAAATAACATCGTTTAAAATTATACAAAAAAAGAGTCAAAGTTAGCAAATCACAGCAACCGAAAACAGAAAACAAACAAAAAACAGATAACTGTGCCTGCCTAAAATAGGTTGACAGGTTTAGTTACTTTTATAAATATAGTTAAAATTGTATTAAACATTGATTTGGGTTTATATTTTTTGTTTCATTACATGTCCAAATTGATAATTTAGGTCGTTTTTCGACAGAAAGGTCTTTGATGTATTGTTCAAACGAGTCGGGTGTTTTTTTTCCTAATGACTCATGCGGTTTTGAATTGTTATAGGCTTCGATAGTCTTTTTTAATTCAGTATTTAGATTATCGTAAGTAGTAATATTTCTATATCTCAGATATTGATTTTTTACCGTACTATTCACTCTTTCAATATGGGCATTTTCATGTACTTCGTTACACATGCTTATTTTAATTTGAGCCTGATTTAACATCGCTACATAATCATCACTAATGTATTGTCCGCCCCTGTCAGAATGATGAATAAGAGTTTTAAATTCGGCCTTTTTACGAAGCTTAAAAGTCATTTTTAAGGCTAGGCAATTGTTTTCGGCTCGCATGTTGTCAGCAGCAGAATAGCCAACTATTTTTCTAGAATACACATCCATTATCAAAACGATATAGTAAACCTTTTCTCCTATATTAAAATAGGTTATATCGCTAGTCCATAGTTGATCTATATTAGTTAAGCTTACATCAACCAGAAGATTTTTATATCTGCTGTATGGGCTTGAAAAAGTGGTCCTAATTGGGTTTTTATACATAATTAAACGAAAGCCATATTTAAGACCAATACTAATAAAGGCGTCTCTTCCTAAGTTTTGAGGTTTTAAAATATCGTACATAGTTCTAAGCCCCATGCCAGGATGCAGCTCTCTTATTTGAAGAATTTGACCCACAATCAGGTATTCTAAGTCAACCCACTTACGTTGGTTAATTAGGCTTTTATGATGACCTTGTCTGGTAATATTACAGTTGTCCAAGAGCATTTGCATATTGTGATTATGTTTGGTCATATTCATTCTGAAATATTCTAAAGTGTCACTTTGATGTTTTTTTTTAAATCTACATCCAAGTCTTTGCTGGCAATTTCAACTAGTTTTTCAAGGTAGTCTATTTGCATCTGTTTTTGACCTAATTTACGCTCTAAATCGGCAACCAAATTTAATAATTCAATAGTTTTTTGAGCTTCGCTGTCTTTCTGAACTACCATAGTGATTCCTTTTTTATGTGCTGGAGAATATTGTCGTACCCATTTATAGACCGCAACACTACTAACATCCCACAATTTACAAAAGGAACGAATTGTATATTTACATTCAACTATTTCTTTTACCTTTTCTCGTTTGAACTCATCACTAAAAATTCGCCTAGTGCGAGTTATTAAAATTGTACTTTTTTTAGACTTTAATTCTTTCTTGCTCATATATAGTTTGATTTTTACGTCAACCTATTTTAGGCAGGCACAAACCGACAACAGAAAACCGACAACAGAAAACCGACAACAGAAAACCGACAACAGAAAACCGACAACAGAAAACCGATAACAGAAAACCGATAACAGAAAACCGATAACAGAAAACCGATAACAGAAAACCGATAACCGATAACAGAAAACCGATAAACTGAAAACCTGTCAAAGGCACGAATGAGACGGATAATAACATTTTTTTAATTAGCCCTGAGTGATTTGGGCTTTTTTTATGCCTGCTTTTATCTAAAAACCAGTAAGGAACTTTCAACGATTAAAAAACACCATTTGCCTCGAATAAATATTTGATATTCATAAATTTTCAAATCTTAAAGTACCTTTTAATAAAATATAACTTACATTTAATAAAAAAGCTTTAACCCGACTTGTGTTTGTGGTTTCATAAGTACTTGGTAGTCATAGACTTAAGGTGTTAATATTTTTTATTGGGGTAACACAAACTTTTTCATGCTGAAAGGTTTTGGTAGGTATTTTGTTGCTTGATATATTTCTAAAGCTTGGGCTATTGGTTCACTACATTTTTTAATTATTATTACTTTTCCTTTGTCGTTTACAAACG
>JANOMP010000153.1:0-24156 GCA_031420365.1 Cytophagaceae bacterium | reverse complement strand
TAGAAATCATTAAAGCCCAACGAAGCGCAGGTATTCGTTTCGACTGGATTAATGCCGATGGACTTTATGGTAATGATCTGGTTTTGTTAAAAGAATTGGAGAAATTAAACGAGCTTTATGTGATAGATATCCACAGCAATAAAGGAGTATATTTAGAGCCATTTGAATTAGGAATAAAAGAGAAAACGCCTGGTAAAGGTAGAATTCCGACAAAGTCTTTGCCAAATAAAACCTCAATAAATGCCGACAAATATATTGCCACCTTAGAGCTAAGTGATTGGACAAAAGTTACTTTACGAAATGGAACCAAGGGTGTTTTGGAGGTTGAAGCACACGTAAAACGAGTTTATTTGTGGGATGAAAAAGAAAATATTTGTATCTCTAAAATGCTGGTAGTCAGCAAAAAAAAAGACAGTAAAGGTCAATGGGAGTATAAGTATGCCTTTTCCAATGCAAAAGATGCTCAGTTCACAATACAAGAATTGGCCTACATGCAATGCTTCAGATTTTGGATTGAACATGGTTTCAGAGAAGCCAAACAAGAAATTGGAATGACCGATTATCAGGTTCGGGGTTGGTTGGCATGGCATCATCATATGGCATTGGTGTTGATGGCGATGGAATTTATGATAAGTGAAAAAATAACCCAAAAAGAGCAAATGCCTCTACTCACTGCAAGCGATATAAGGCTGGTTTTGATACATAAATTTGCAGAAACTTCACAAGCCAAGTTATCAATCGAAGAACAGATAAAAATCAGGCATCAAATAAGAAAAAAAGACATAAACAATAGATATAAACGAAACGGACAAATTGAACAATTACAAGTTTAACAAGTTTGTCAAAGTAGAATTAAGAATGTATTGGGTAAAAAAAATACTATGCCCTTATTATATTAAACCAAATAATGGTGAGCAAAAAAAGTTTTAAGATTTCAAAGCACTACACCTTCCAAATGTAATTTCAAAAATTTATTTCCATTTCTTTTCAATATCCTCTAAGCTCAAACCTTTGGTCTCGAAAACTATAAATTTTGCAAAAACCAAACCCAGCAACACCACTAACATATAAATTCCAAATATTCCACCATTTTGACCTAAAGAAGTGGCCCTTAGTAATGGAAAAGAGAAAGTAACCAACAAATCGAAAAACCAGTGGTTGAAACTTCCCATACTTGATGCAAATCCGCGAATTTTTAAAGGATAAATTTCAGAGATAAGCAACCAACCTAATGGTCCTAAGCTTATTGCAAAAAATACAATGTAAGTATAAATTCCGCCCACTAACATGGCTTGTCGCATTGATTCTGGCAAATTTTCTTTAAATAAAAATGCCAGACCTACGGTTCCTAAACAAACCGCTGTGCCAATTAAACCAGTATATAAAAGGGGCTTCCTTCCCCATTTATCTAAAAATTGCATCCCTAAAATAGTTGCAAATGTATTTACTATACCAACGCCAACAGTAGCCAAAGTGGCATCAGAACTACTAAATAGGTCTTTAAAAATATCGGTAGAAAAATAAATGATAGCGTTTATCCCAGAAAATTGCTGAATTCCAAAAATTCCTATTCCAATCATTAAAGGAATTCTAAGCCTTTTTGAAAATAATTCTTTCCAATTAGTTTCTGAGATTTGTTCTTCTTCCAGTAATTTTTTGGTTTCTACATATTCATTTTCTGCCTCATCTACTGTGCGTAATTTATTTAAAACTTCCAAAGCCTTTTCATCTTTGCCTTTTGCAATCAACCAGCGAGGGCTTTCTGGAACAAAAAGCATTCCCAAAAATAATAATAAAGCAGGCACAAAGCCAGCCCAAAACATTAGCCTCCATGCATCTTGACTTCCTTCAAAAAAATATCCTACTACATAAGACAATAAAATACCAATAGTAATAGCTAGCTGAAAAAAAGTAACCAATCGTCCTCTTTTTTCTTTTGGAGCGAGTTCTGCCAAATATAAAGGCACGGTGCCTGAAACTATTCCAATTGCTAAACCCAAAAACAATCGACCTACTATTAGAAAAGAAACACTAATTGCCACGGCTGTAAGAATAGATCCAAAAAGAAAAACAAGGGAAGCAATAATATTTATTTTTTTACGTCCTAATTTATCAGAAAGGGTTCCAGAAACAAAGGGGCCAAACATGGCCCCAAAAAGAACTGCACTTACAACTACGCTTTCTTGAGATGGGCTAAGTCCGAACTGTAAACGAAGTGAAGGCAAAGCAACATTTATAACACCTGTATCAAACCCAAATAGTAACCCTCCAGTGGCGGCAATAGTGGCAATGAGGTAAAGAAGAAAGTTTTTGTTCATATGGTTAAATTAATTAATTAAAAGTAACGCTTTCGCTTCAATTATAAAAATTTAAAATAGGCCTCCAATTAAATTATATCTAATTTAAACAAACCATTCTAAAAGCAATTCATATTAAAAATCTTTTTTTAGGCAATTAATTTTATGCTTTGAAACCCAAGACCCTAAATGATTGTTAGTTGATTTTACCAAATAGATTAAAGGTGCACCAAATCAATCAAAAAATTCCATTGGCTCATACGGGCTCTTTTTCTAAATTATTTTTAAATTACTTATCAAAAAACAATTCCCTTTCAAATTTTTATTGTGAGTATCCTGATTTAAATGGGTTCGAAAAGAAAATAAAAACACGGAAATTTGGACACAGAGAAAAGTTGGTAGAAGCCTTAAAAAAACAATACCAAGGTATATCAAATGCCCCAGAAATAGATTTGTTTCTAAACGAAAATACATTTTGTGTAACTACTGGGCACCAACTTAATATATTTACTGGACCTTTGTATGTTGTTTTTAAAATAGTTAGCACCATAAATCTTGCAAAAAAACTTAAAGAAAAATTTCCAGCTTATAATTTTTTGCCTGTTTATTGGATGGCCACCGAAGACCATGATTTTGAGGAAATTTCTTCTTTTAATCTTTTTGGGCAAAAACATGTTTGGGAGACTTCACAAAAAGGAGCTGTTGGTAGAATGAATCCTAGCGAATTGTTAGAAATTATTTTTAATTTAAAAGACAAACCCGAAGTTTTTGAAAAAGCTTACAGTCAAAATAATACTTTAGCATCTTCCGTTCGGACTTATATGAACGACCTTTTTGGCAGTGAAGGATTGGTATGTATAGATGGTGACGACCATTCTTTAAAATCTTTGTTTTCTTCCATTTTAGAAGATGATTTGTTCTATAACTCATCAGAAAAGATAGTAAATGAAACTACTTTAAGCTTAGAAAAATTAGGGTATAAATCTCAGATTCATCCTAGAAATATCAATTTATTTTATTTAGAAAATAATCTTAGAGAAAGAATAGAAAAGCAAGGTGTAGATTTTAAGGTTTTAAATTCTGATAAAATACTTTCTGCAAATGAAATGAAACAAATATTGGCAATTGAGCCTGAAAAATTAAGTCCAAATGTTGTTCTACGTCCTTTGTTCCAAGAATGTATTTTACCTAATTTGGCTTATTTGGGCGGCCCTTCCGAAGTTACTTATTGGTTGCAATTAAAAGGAATTTTTGACTATCATTCTTTATCATTTCCTATTATAATGCCTCGAAATTTTGGTACGATAATAAATGCTGCAACTCAGAAACGTTTAGATAAGTTGGGCGTGGGTGTCGAAGAATTGTTTCAAGAAGAGGCTATATTAAAAAAGAACTTTGTGGCAAAAAATTCAGAACATGAGTTAAGCCTAAAACATGAAATAAGTGAAATGGCATTAATTTATAATGCCATTAGTGAAAAAGCAACAGCAATAGATGTTACGTTAAAAGGAGTTGTGGAAGCAGAAAAAGCAAAACAAACAAATGCACTTGAAAATCTTGAAAAAAGAATAAAAAAAGCAGAAGAACGAAATTTTGAAACTGCAATAACGCAACTAATAAATTTGAAAGAAAAACTTTTTCCAGGTGGGATACTACAGGAAAGAAAAGAAAATTTCTTAAATTTTTATTTAAACGACCCTTCATTTATAAAAATACTATTACAAGAATTTGACCCTTTAGATTTCCAAATGAATATAATTTCAGTTTAAAAACGTAAACTAAATTTCTATATAAAGTTTATTTATTAATCTCTTAATCAAGAAGTGTTGAGAAAGTTTAAAAATAAGCAAAAATAGTATTGAAAATAATCAAAATTAAGTAAGAGTATCCTAATCATCCTATTTATTTTTCCATGTTATTTATTCAATCATAGGTTATTGAAAATTTATGAATGCAGCATTTGTATTAATAGCTGTTTTTTTTTGTGCTTTTACTTCAAACTGTCTAAAAATAGACCAGTTTTCTATTTGAACTTAAAACGCTATTTTTTGAGCGTTTATTAAAATGATTTGTGTAATCTAACTCTCAAATTTGCAGTCGTAAATTTAATTTTTAATATGTTTAAAAAATCATTGTTCGACAAAGTTTGGGACAGCCATGTTGTCCGCAAAATTGAAGATGGTCCAGATGTTTTATTTATTGATCGTCATTTTATTCATGAAGTTACAAGTCCTGTTGCTTTTTTGGGCTTAGAATCAAGAAATGTTGGCGTAATGTTTCCAGAAAGAACATTTGCTACTGCCGATCACAATACTCCAACTATAAATCAACATTTACCTGTAAGTGACCCTCTTTCAGCCAATCAACTAGATGCTTTGGAAAGCAATTCAAAAAAATATGGCATTTCTCATTGGGGTTTAGGTCATGAAAAAAATGGAATTGTACATGTTGTAGGCCCAGAAAATGGGATTACTTTACCAGGTATGACAATAGTTTGCGGAGACTCACATACCTCTACTCATGGTGCATTTGGTGCTATCGCTTTTGGAATTGGTACATCTGAAGTTGAAATGGTGTTGGCTTCTCAGTGTATTATGCAGCCTAAACCAAAAAAAATGAGGATAAATGTAAACGGAAAACTAGGAAAAGGTGTACTTTCCAAAGATGTTATTTTATATATTATCGCTCAAATTTCGGCTTCAGGAGCAACTGGATATTTTGTAGAATATGCAGGAGATGTTTTTGAGAATATGAGCATGGAGGGGCGTATGACTGTTTGCAACATGTCTATAGAAATGGGTGCTCGAGGTGGTATGATTGCGCCTGACGAAACAACTTTGGCATTCTTAAAAGGCCGTGATTTAGCTCCAAAAGGCAAAGATTGGGATAATTTATTAAATTATTGGTCTACCTTAAAAACTGATGAAGGCACTGAATTTGACATAGAATTGAATTATTCAGCTGAGGAAATAGAGCCACAAATCACCTATGGTACAAACCCTGGCTTAGGAACAGGAATATCAACCACAATACCTTTCTCTAAAAATGTAAAAGATGGCGATGCCAGTTTCAAAAAGTCATTGAATTATATGGGTTTTGAGGAAGGTGAAAGTATGATAGGAAAGACCGTTGATTATGTTTTCTTAGGAAGTTGTACCAATGGAAGAATAGAAGATTTTAGAGCCTTCGCATCGATAGTAAAGGGAAGAAAAAAAGCGGAAAATATAACAGCATGGTTAGTCCCAGGTTCTCATATCGTAGAAGCTCAAATAAAAGAAGAAGGTATTTTGGACATTTTAACTGAATCTGGTTTCCTATTGCGTCAGCCAGGTTGTTCTGCATGTTTAGCCATGAATGACGACAAAGTACCACCAGGAAAACTTGCTGTTTCAACGTCAAACAGAAACTTTGAAGGTAGACAAGGCCCAAATTCAAGAACACTATTAGCTTCTCCATTTGTTGCGGCGGCAGCGGCAATAACTGGGAAAGTATCAGATCCTAGAGAGTTTTTATAAGAAGACTTTCGCCCAAAGGCATTTGGCAATTTGCTCAATGTTTGGAAAGATTTTAAATATTGTCATGCTTTTAACATATTAATTTAGAAATTTAAAGAAACACAAACATTTATCTAAAATCAGAAGCCCAATGTCTTTGAGTGTTTAAAATCTAACCACTTGGTAAACAAAAGCTTATAAAATAAAAGTTGACACAAATATTTAGTTCAATATTAAAATCGTTTTTCGTAAGAATAGCTTTCGGTTCAATTTATAAAGGCTAATAATAATTCAAAGTCTATTTTAATTAAGAATTTAATATTAAAACAGATTATATAATTTTAAAAGATTCAAAAACCATACTAAAGATAAAAATACTAAGTCAAAAATTAAAAAATATAATCGCTTAAGTAAATGGCTTAAAAGCTAAAAACTAAAGCATAAATAATAAAATAATGGCATACGATAGTTTCAAAATTCTAAAATCAAGTGCGGTTCCGCTTCCTTTAGAGAATGTGGATACCGATCAAATTATTCCTGCTCGCTTTTTAAAAGCTACCAAAAGAGAAGGTTTCGGTGACAATCTTTTTAGAGATTGGAGATACAATGTGGACGATTCTCCAAAAGCTGATTTCGTTTTGAATAATCAAACCTTTTCCGGTAAAATTTTAGTAGCGGGAAGAAACTTCGGTTCGGGCTCAAGCCGAGAGCATGCAGCATGGGCAATTTATGATTATGGTTTTCGCTGCGTAATTTCCAGTTTTTTTGCCGATATTTTCAAAGGAAATTCGCTAAATATTGGTATTTTACCAGTAACAGTAAGTCCAGAATTTCTAGATAAAATTTACAAAGCGATAGAATCTGACCCAAATGCAGAAATAGAAGTAAATCTTCCTGAACAAAAAGTCTATATTGTTTCTTCTGGAGAATCAGAAAATTTTGATATTAATGGATACAAAAAAAATAACATGATGAATGGATTTGATGATATCGATTATTTAAAATCCCTAGAAACTGAAATTCAAATTTTTGAAGTTGCAAGGCCATTTTAATATCAAGTTCTTTAAATTTGAATAAATGAAACATATTGAAATAATGGACACAACACTGCGTGATGGTGAACAAACCAGTGGTGTGTCTTTTTCAGCGTCTGAAAAACTAACCATAGCCCAACTTTTGCTTCAAGAAGTTAAAGTAGATAGGCTAGAGGTGGCTTCAGCTAAGGTGTCAGAAGGGGAGCTTTTAGCAGTTCAAAACATAACATCTTGGGCAACAAAAAATGGATTTTTAGATAAAATAGAAGTTTTGACTTTTGTTGATGGCATGGCATCTATTAACTGGATGTTAGAATCTGGAGCAAAAGTTATGAACCTTTTAACAAAAGGCTCCCTTAATCATTTAAAACATCAGTTAAATAAAACTCCAGAAAATCATTTTTCTGACATTAAGGAAGTAATAAATAATGCTGTAAATAATAATATTACCGTTAATGTATATTTAGAAGACTGGAGTAACGGAATGAAAAATTCAAAGGAATATGTTTACGAATTCCTTGATTTTCTAGATACCCAACCCATAAAGAGAATTTTATTCCCTGACACTCTCGGAGTTTTAACCCCTAATGAAACGTTTGAGTTTTTAGAACCAATAGTTCGTAAATACCCAAATACCCATTTTGATTTTCATGCTCATAATGATTATGATTTAAGTACTGCAAATGTTTTGGAAGCTATTCGAGCAGGTGTGCATGGCTTACATTTAACGGTAAATGGAATGGGTGAGCGAACAGGTAACGCTTCGCTTTCCAGTGCAGTCGCTGCAATTAATGATTTTATGCCAGATTTTAATACTTCTGTAGTTGAGAAATCACTTTATAGAATTAGCAAAATTGTAGAATCCTTTTCTGGTTTAAGAATTCCAGCCAATAAGCCAATAATTGGAGAGAATGTTTTTACACAAACAGCAGGTATTCATGCAGATGGCGACAAAAAAAATAATTTATATGTAAGCTTTTTAAGCCCAGAAAGGTTTGGAAGAAAAACTTCATATGCTTTAGGAAAAACTTCAGGAAAAGCCAATATAGAAAGAAATTTGCAAGAATTAGGCATCACCCTTTCAGATGATGACTTAAAGAAAGTTACAAAAAAGATAATAGAACTCGGCGACAGAAAAGAAACTGTTACTCAAGAAGACTTGCCTTATATTATTTCTGATGTTTTAGACACTTCTGCCGTAGTTGAAAACGTAAAAATTGTGAATTATGTGCTTACTCATTCCAAAAACCTAAGGCCATCCTCTACATTAGAATTAAAAATTGGGGATGTTGTTTATCAGGAAAGTGCCCAAGGCGATGGCCAATATGATGCCTTTATGAATGCTCTCAAAATAATCTACGAGAAAATAGAAAAAAAATTACCATTACTAACTGATTATTCTGTAAGAATTCCTCCAGGTGGTAAAACGGATGCACTCTGCGAAACAATTATAACTTGGAATGTAAATGGAAAAGAACTAAAAACCAGAGGGCTTGATTCTGACCAAACCGTTTCCGCTATAGAAGCAACACGTAAAATGTTGAATAAGATTTGATAATTTTTTAGCCATTTTATCTAGTCGTTGTATTAAAAATTTTAAACAAATAAACAAGAATTAGACAGAATAGTACTGTCTTTTATAAATAAACAAACATTTGGTATCGAGTCTAAGGCCTAAGAGTCTGAAGGCCTAAGTACTATGTTGACTTTAAAAAAATGAAAAAACACATTCTAGTAGTCCCTGGCGATGGAATCGGACAGGAAGTTACCTCAATCGGTAAAGCAGTTTTGGAAAAAATAGCTGCAAAATATGGTCATGATTTTACTTATGATGAAGCTCTTATGGGTCACGTGGCTATAGAGGCCACAGGAGACCCACTTCCACCAGAGACCTTGGAAAAAATGAAAGCTTCCGATGCGATACTTTTTGGTGCTGTTGGCCACATAAAATATGACAATGACCCACATGCTAAAGTTCGGCCAGAGCAAGGGCTTTTAAAAATGCGTAAAGAATTAGGCTTATTTGCCAATTTACGCCCTATCAAACTATTCGACGAACTTTTGGGAGCCTCTAGTATAAAACCTGAAATTTTAAAAGGGGCTGACATCTTGTTTTTTAGAGAGCTAACTGGTGATGTTTATTTTGGTCATCGAGGAAGAATCAACGATGGAAATACTGCATATGATACCATGATTTACAGCAAATATGAAGTAGAACGAATAGCGAGAAAAGCCTTTGATGCAGCAATGACTCGTGGCAAAAAACTTATGTCGGTGGATAAAGCTAACGTTTTAGAATCTAGTAGACTGTGGAGAGAAACGATTTTAGAAGTTGCAAAAGACTATCCAGAAGTTGAAGTAACTCATCAATTTGTAGATTCTGCTGCCATGATGTTGATAAAAAATCCAAAGCAATTTGACGTAGTGGTTACAGGAAATCTTTTTGGAGACATACTTACTGACGAAGCATCTCAAATAGCAGGATCAATGGGAATGTTAGCTTCCGCCTCAGTTGGAGAAAGTACTGGCGTATATGAACCTATTCATGGTTCTGGTCATGATATTGCAGGAAAAGGTATTGCTAATCCAATGGCATCGGTACTTTCAGCTGCTTTATTATTGGATATGTCCTTTGGCTTAAAAGCTGAATCTGAAGCCATTATTAGAGCTATAGAAGGCGTTTTGAAAGCGGGATGGAGAACAAGAGACATAGCAGATGAAAACACTCCTTCTGATAAAATTTTGGGAACTGAAGCAATTGGGAAAGAAATTTTAGATAGAATTTTTTGACAAAATTAAAAAGTCAATTTTTTTTTAAATATTTATTCCCTATAAAATCTTTCTGTTTTTTTCAATTACTTCCCAAGTAAGAAAATGATAATGGAAATTAGTTTTATTTATCTTCGGAATATTCAATTCTTGGAATTTTAATTTGACAATTTAGAATATTCAAAAAAATTCTAATTTGCTTAAGCTTGTTATTTTTCTAAAAATTTTAACTTTAATATAATTAATTGATAAATACTAAAAAAAGCGTTAATTTGGGCTTATATCAACCTAAAAATAATGGGAATCCATTTCAGAACCTGTAATTTGTGTGAAGCCATGTGTGGCTTAAAGATTACACACGAAAACCAAGAAATCATAAAAATTGAAGGAGATTTCGAAGACAAGTTTAGTCGTGGGCACATTTGCCCTAAAGCTATGGGGTTGAAAGACATCTATTTGGATTCCGACCGACTTAAGTTTCCATTAAAAAAGACCGAAAATGGGAGTTGGATTCAAATCGAATGGTCGGAAGCATATGAATTATGTATTTCAAAAATTAAAGAGACACAAAAAAAGTATGGCCCCAATTCGGTAGGAGTTTATCAAGGAAATCCCTCCATTCACAATTTAGGCACTACGATGTTTGCCTCTGAGTTTTTCAAATTGGTGAAAACCAAAAACATGTTTACGGCAACATCTACTGACCAGCTGCCTCACCATTTTGCGTCATGGCTTATGTATGGACATCCTATGCTTTTGCCAGTGCCAGATATTGATCATACCAACTTTATGCTTATTATTGGTGGCAATCCTTTAGCTTCAAACGGAAGCATGATGAGTGTTCCGGACGTTGCAAAAAGGCTGGAAGCAATAAAAACTAGAAATGGTAAGTTTGTGGTAATTGATCCTAGAAAAACCGAAACTGCTAAACATGCTTCTGAACATATTTTTATAAAACCTAATACAGATGCCTATTTTCTATTAGCATTTTTAAAAGCTTTAATGGACTATAAATCTATCAAATTTTTCAGTAGTAAAGTGGATGGATTCGAAGAATTAGAGGGAATTTTGGAAAAATTTGATTTAAGTCAAATTGAAGCTTTGTCCGGAATTTCTATTACAAAGATAGAACAATTAGCGAAAGAATTTGTAGATGCACCTTCGGCCGTTTGTTATGGAAGATTAGGTGTTTCTACCCAATCTTTCGGTGGAGTATGTTTATGGCTTATCAATGTAATAAATATAATATCAGGCAATCTCGACAAAATTGGCGGTGCAATGTTTACCCTTCCCGCAATTGATTTTATTGGGCCATCAAAGCCAAAAGATAGATTTGGAAGATGGAAAAGTCGTGTTAGTGAGTATCCTGAGTTTTTGGGAGAGTTGCCTGTTGCTGCTTTGGCAGAAGAAATGCTTACTGTAGGAGAAGGACAAATAAAAATGATGATTACCAGTTGTGGGAATCCTGTTCTGTCTACGTCAAACGGTGTGCAGGTTGATAAGGCCTTGGAATCTTTGGATTTTATGGTTTCTATTGATATATATTTAAATGAAACTACTCGACATGCAGATTTGATTCTTCCACCAGCTACAGGACTTGAAAATTCACATTATGATTTGACTTTTCATAATCTGGCTGTGAGAAATACTTCAAAATATAGCCCAAGGCTTTTTGAAAAAGCGGAAGGCGCAAAATACGATTGGGAGATTTTTCAAGAACTTAGAAATTTATTTTCTGGCGAAGTCCAAGATATTATTCCGCCAGAAGTAAAGTTGGACTTGGGCTTAAAATATGGCCCATATAAACTTTCGATGGAGGCATTAATAGAAAATCCACATGGAATAGATCTTGGAGCATTGCAATCTGTTTTGCCGAACCGTTTAAAGCAAAACATTAATCTTTGTCCAGAATTATTAGTCGGGGATTTGGAACGATTAAACGCCTCAAAAATAGATTTCTTGCAGAAAAATGGAGACGATTTCTGGCTAATTGGCCGAAGACATTTGCGTGACAACAACTCTTGGATGCATAATTCAGTCAAATTGATGAAAGGTAAAAACCGCTGCACTTTATTGATAAATCCTGAAGACATGGATAGGCTTGGTCTTCAAAACCATCAGGTAGTGAAAGTCAAATCCCGAGTTGGAGAAGTTTTGATACCGATAGAAATGAGCACCGATATAATGCCCAATGTGGTTTCTATGCCGCACGGTTATGGACATAACCGCAAAGGAATAAAAATGGAAGTAGCTGAAAATCATTCAGGGGTAAGCATAAACGATCTTTCTGATGAAAAAGTAATTGATAAATTGACAGGGAATTCAGCATTTAGCGGAGTGAAAGTAAAGATTCTTGTTTAAAATTAAGTAATAATTCGAGAAGGGTTTTTTGTTTTTAGTTAGGATATTTTGATAAGAGAGACGTAGTGACTGAATCGGCTTATAGGATACTAAAGTGATTTTTTTTCTAGATTTTAGCAGTAGTATATTAGAATAGAACCAAATCCACATAGTAGAGCCACTTATATTTTAGCTGAAGGTTAACGTCTTCCATAATGCTGGACCTTCAACCACAAATAGAAAACAAATAAAGTATACGTATTGTTACATCTTTTTTCTAGTCTACTTTGATATCTAAAGTATCTGACTTTAAGGGAGGTGTATTGTTTTCCCAAGTTCTTTTGTAAACAAAAATGATTCTTGTTTCACCTATTTTTTTGCCTGTTATGGTGAAATTCATTTTTATAGGTGCACCAATTACCAACATATCTTTGTTTTCATCTATCATTTCAACGGAAATAGCCACATTGTCAGGATTCGAAACATTATATTGCCAACTATAGCCCGTTGAAGGGTTTCCTTCTAAGGAACGAACCAAAGATTCGCCAATTTTTAATTTTGAAATATTTTTACTTTTCTTTTTTTGGCAAGCAATTAAGCTAAAAAGAAATATTATAATTAGGTAAGATGGTTTTCTCATTTTAAAATTTTATTGACAATAAATATTTATTCTGGAAGTTTAATTTTACTTCGATTTTCTTTTTTTAAACCCAATAACTTTTTGCTTTTCAGTCGATCTTCTATTATTACTTGAGAAGGCTTGGTGGGTTTTCTCTTTTTTGCATTGGTGAGTGCATCTTTCAACAATTCTTTAAATCGCTTGATCGCCAAAGATTTATTTTTTAATTGAGACCTACTTTCTTGGGAAACAATGAGCCATTCATCTTCTTGGTTTATTTGATTTTTGTATTTTTTTCTTAATTTTTGTTTTTGATTATCATCTAGAAGTAGTGACGCTTCTATTTTAAATCTTAGTTCTACTTTAGTTTCTACTTTATTTACATTTTGTCCACCTGCACCACCACTACGAGAGGTTAGAAATACTATTTCTGGATTAAAATCTGCCTTATGTAATTCATATAAAGTCATTATTCTTCAACGTTTTTTCATTTAAGATTTTGAGCTGCGGCTTGGTCTATCCAAAGTAAGCCATGCGGGTGTTTTCTAATGCAAGTAGAAGGCAAAATTTCACTTATTTGATCTAAAACTGTTCTTTTTATGATCTCTGCTTTCTTTTCTCCGCTGGCCATAATCATAGCTACTTTAGCTTCTAAAAGGTGTTTTAATCCAACTGTGATGCCTTTTGTCAATCGTGTGGAAGAAGAGAAATACTTTTGGCCAGTCACAATTGTTATTTCTTCTAAATTTGTTACCAAGCAATACGATTCAAACGAAGAACCAGGTTCATTTAGTCCTAAATGGCCATTTAGGCCAATCCCAACTAATATAAAATCTAAACCACCTTTCTCAAAAATGAGATTATCTATCCTTTTACATTCCGAATCTAAGTCGTTTGTTAGAGAATCAAAAAATGTATAATTTGATGATTGTATTCCGAGTGGTTTCAAGAGATTTTCTTCCACAATATATCTACAACTTCCCTCTGATTGAGGAGATATACCAACCCATTCGTCTAATCCTATTATAGTCACTTGTTTAAAGGCATCTTTGTTCGCTTTTTTAGCTAAAATTTGATACGCCATTTTGGGTGTATCACCAGATGTCAAAACTATTGTAGCCTTTGGTTTTGCTTTGACTAAAGAAATAATATAATTGGCAACTTCATTTGAAAGTTCTTTTTGATCTTTAAATTTTTTTATCTCCATTTGTTGATTCTATATTATATTCAATGCAATTCAAGGCAAAACTAGTGAAATTTTTTATTTTCATTTTAAAACTGTTCTTTAAAAATTAAATCTATATTTTGCCCAGGCAAATTTTTAAATTCTATTTTATTGTTTTAAGCAAATAGTAAAATATAAATTAGTCATTGCCATTGTACATCTGAAACTTCAAAAATCATTTTTGGATTATTAAGCTCTACTATTTTGTTAATATAATAATTGTCATTTTATACTTAATTATTTAAGGTTTTATAGTTTATATTTGTCATTGAAATGTTCAAATAATTTAAATTTTGGTTTTAATAAACCATTTTTTTTATTATTGTTTGCCTAAATAGTATTCAATATTTACCTTAAATAATCTTCTTTTAATTTATGAAAAGCTCATTTTTTTTATTTGCTCTAATTTCTTTTTTTAGTTCTGTATCGTTTTTTAATGCTGGTATTTATTCAAATGATTCTAGTTATATTTCTTTAAAAGATAGTTTAAATCCCCTAACACCTCCTGCCCTTTCACCAGAACAAAGTCTTTTAGCATTTAATGTCCCGTCTGGTTATCACATGGAATTAGTAGCTAGTGAACCTATGATTAAGGAGCCAGTTGCCATAGCTTGGGATGGAAACGCCAAAATGTATGTTGCTCAAATGGAAACCTACACCCAAGATGCAGACGGCACAGACACCAAAAAGAAAAAAAGTCGAGTTATGCTTTTGGAAGATACAGACAATGACGGAAAAATGGACAAAAGCTCTGTATTTATTAAGGACCTTTTGTTACCTCGTATGCTATTATGCGTAAACCACGAGCTTTTTGTAAACGAAACCGATACTTACGACATATATAGCTACAAAGATACAAATGGAGATGGCGTGGCCGATTTAAAAAAGCCCGCCTATATAGTTGGGAAAGCTGCAGGAGGCAATTTAGAGCATCAAAGAAGTGGGCTAGACTGGAATCTGGACAATTATATATATCAAACTTATGACGCTGTAAGATTTAGGTATAAAAATGGAATTTTAAAAGCTGATTCTTTGCCAAGTGGTTCAAATGGGCAATGGGGGCTTACACACGATAATTATGGTAGATTGTATTTTAGCCGGGGCGGAGGTGAAAACGCTGGCTGTGGCTTTCAAATCAACCCAAAATATGGTTCCCTAGAGTTTCCAGATGCCTACAGTGAGAAAGAGTTTAGTCCTGTTTGGTCTTTAATTCCTAATCCTGAGGTACAAGGAGGACCATCTCGTTTACGACCTGATAGCACACTTAATCATTTTACCGCAGCTAACGGCCAGGTTATTTTCAGAGGGGATAGACTACCAAAAGATTTAGTAGGAGATTATCTTATTAACGAACCAGTAGCACGTATTATCAGACGTGCTAAAGTCGTAAACAACAAAGGCAAAACCCAGCTAGAAAATGTATATGATAAAAAAGAATTTATTGCTAGCACTGATTTTTATTTTAGACCTAATAATCTTTACACTGGCCCAGATGGGTGCTTATATATTGTTGATATGAGCCGAGGTATAATTCAAGAGTCAAATTGGACACAAAAAGGCACTTTTTTGAGAAATAAAATCGACTATTATGGGATAGCAACTGTAAACCAAAGAGGAAGAATTTGGCGTTTGGTACATGATGATTTTAAGCGTGGCCCGAAACCCAGAATGCTGGATAGACCTACTAAATCACTTTTAACTTATCTTGATCATCCTAATGGATGGTGGCGTGATAATGCTCAAAAACAAATTATAGCATTAGGTGACAAATCTGTTATTCCAGCTTTGAAAGCCATGGCATCAAGCAAGAATGGAGTATCATCACTGGGTAAAATTCATGCCCTTTGGACCTTAGAGGGCTTGAATGCCATTGATAAAAATACAATTGTTTTCGCTTTGAAAGATCAAGATCCACAAGTCAAAAAAGCAGCTATTTGGATTTCAGAGATTTTTTTAAAACAAAATGACAAAGCTATGATTGCCCAAATAGGCAAACTCATCGATGATGAAAGTTATGATGTAAAAACTCAAATTTTATTATCTTTAGGGTCTAATAAAACCGCTGAAGCGAAACAGATTGTACAAAATATTTTGACTCAAAATTCTGATAACCATATGATTAATACTGCAAAAAAGAGTATTGACAAAAATGAAGAAGCTAAAATTTACGGATTAAAACTTGCAGGATTTGCTCCTTCAGAAAGAAAATTGATTTTAGCAGGTGGCGAAATATATAATTCTTTATGTATTGCTTGTCATGGACCCGATGGAAAAGGTTTGCCTACAAATGCTGCTCCTGCTTTGAGAGGTGCCAAACATATGAATGCTGATAAAGATATTGCCATCCGAATTTTGCTTCATGGCTTAAAAGGCCCCATAGAAGGCAAAGCGTATCCAAGTGTAATGGTGGCGATGAACGACAATTCAGATGAATGGGTTGCCTCAATTGTCAGTTACATTAGATATGAATTTGTGGGCTCATCTGTAAGAGTTAACAAAGGTCGCCAATCTGCGGTAGTCCAAGTTGCTGATGTTAAAAAAATTAGAGAGCAACATTCCAATAAAATTGAGCCATGGACTATTGAAGAATTAGAGAAACAGTCTTTAGATATTAAATAATTCAACCTTACATTGAAAAAACTATTGTTTATTTTTCTTATTGGAATTAGCTTATTTTCAGCTAAAAAAGAGGAGCCTAAAAAGCCAAATATCATCATGATTTTTTCTGACGACCATGCCCTTCAAGGAATAAGTGCTTATGGAAGTCCCCACGTAAAAACACCTAATATTGATCGAATTGCTAAAGAAGGGGCTATTTTTAATAATAGCTTTTGTACAAATTCAATTTGTGGGCCTAGTCGTGCGGTTTTATTGACGGGTAAATATAACCATCTAAATGGGCAGTATGATAATAGCGATAAGACAATTATTGACACAAAACAGCCTATGTTTCCTAAAACCTTACAAGAAAATGGCTATGCCACATCATGGATTGGGAAATGGCACATCAACAATAATCCTAAATACTTTGATTATTGGAAAATTTTGCCTGGACAAGGTCATTATTATAATCCTGATTTTATTAAAAT
Organism: Cytophagaceae bacterium; assembly: GCA_031420365.1. Classification (GTDB taxonomy): domain Bacteria; phylum Bacteroidota; class Bacteroidia; order Cytophagales; family Spirosomataceae; genus Leadbetterella. The sequence continues at coordinate 7,289 of JANOMP010000153.1, read as the reverse complement.
GGATAATACAAAAGAGAATATAGAAGGATATGTAACAGATATTATCACTGATGAAGCTCTAGGTTGGTTAGATAAGGGAAGGGATAAATCCAAACCATTTAGTTTGGTGATAGGTCACAAAGCCACCCATCGCGAATGGCAGCCCGACACCAAAGATCTGCATGCTTTTGACGGTAAAGATTTTGCGGTTCCCAGTACTTTTTTTGATAAATATGAAACAAGAAAAGCAGCAGCTCATCAACGAATGGAAGTTAAAGATTTACGTTGGGACTGGGATGTAAAAGTAAATGCAGGCCAAACAGGCATTATGAAGCGGATGAACAAAGAGCAGAAGGCAGATTGGAACGAATATTATGAACCAGAAAATGCAAAATTGGATACCCTCAAAATGAATGAAAAAGAGAAGGCTCTTTGGAAATATCAAAGGTATATGCACGATTATATGGCTTGTGTGCTTTCGCTCGACCGAAATATTGGAAGGGTTTTAGAATATCTTGACAAATCTGGATTGGCCGAAAATACCATTGTTATATACTCTTCTGACCAAGGTTTTTATTTAGGAGAACACGGCTGGTATGATAAGCGTTTTATGTATGAGCAATCTCTCCGAATGCCTTTTATGATGCGTTATCCAAAAGTTGTGAAACCCAAAACGGTTGTCAACGACATGGTGGTTAATATAGATTTTGCCCCAACTATTTTAAATATTGCAGGAGTGCCAATTCCATCTGACATGCAAGGAAAATCTGTAATGCCGCTAGTTTCTGGCGGGTTAAAGCCCAAAGATTGGCGAAAATCTATGTACTACCATTATTATGAATATCCACAACCACATTGGGTTTTGCCTCATTATGGCATAAGAGGTGAACGATTTAAGCTAATCTATTTTTATGGTAAAGGTAGCTTTTGGGAGCTCATTGATCTTAAAACTGATCCTAACGAGATGGTAAATCAATATAACAATCCTAAACACAAAACCTTAATTGCTAATATGAAAAAAGACCTTCGAGCTTTAATGGTAAAATACAAAGACTCGGAAGCGGTAGTTATGTTTGACAAAGAGAGATAGTTTTTACTCTATCTTATCAATAAAATGAAAAGACTTTTTATTTTACTTTTTCTATTTTCTATCTATTATTCGCATGCTCAAACAAAAGTGCATTGGCAAATGATATATCCAAGTGTTTGGAAAGCGGTGGCTGGAAAACCAGAAAAACATAGCCTTTTAAGTGCTGCTGAGGCCAAGCCAAATCTTATTGCTTTAGCAGCATTGCCTCCAACCTCTTTTCCATTATCTAAAGCTGAAATTGAAATAAAGATTATTAATCATAAAACTTTTTTAAGGTTTCCATTAGATAAAGATGAGCAGTTATTTGGATTAGGGCTCAATTTTCAAACAGTAAATCAAAGGGGTCGCATTTTAAATCTTCATGTGGATCATTATGGAGGAAAAGACAATGGCAGAACCCACGCACCCGTGCCCTTTTATGTTTCCTCAAAAGGGTATGGAGTATTAATAGATGCTGCAAGATATATTACAGTTTATGCTGGCACTGGGGTAAGAAAAGATTCTCAAAATCCTCCTGTTTTAAGTGACCGTAATACTGATAAAAACTGGTCTTCACAGCCCTACTCCGATGCCGTTGAGATATTAGTTCCAGCTGATGGGGCAAATATTTATGTTTTTGGAGGCCCAAGTCCAATGAATGTAGTCCAACGTTACAATTTGATGAATGGTGGTGGGTATTTACCTCCCAAATGGGGATTGGGCTTTACACAGCGTGTTCCTACACTTTTTTCACAAGAAGATATTTTAAAAGAGGTAAAAAGCTTTGAAGAACATAATTTCCCTCTCGATTTTATTGGAGTAGAACCTGGCTGGCATAGCATGTCTTATCCATGTACTTTTGAGTGGGATAAAATTCGTTTCCCTAATCCAAAGGGCTTTCTCGACAGCCTTAAAAAAAAAGGAATAAGTGCAAATCTTTGGATGAACCCTTTTGTATCACCCAAATCCTCACTTTATGCAAAAGTCAAAAAGCTTTCAGGCTCGCATACCGTTTGGAATGGTATAATTCCTGATTTTACATTACTCAAAACTCGGCAATATTTTAAAGAACATTTTCTAAAAACCCATTTGAATATAGGCGTTGGTGGTTATAAAATTGATGAAGTAGATGGATACGACAATTGGTTATGGCCTGATGTGGCTTCTTTTCCTTCTGGTGTGGATGCAGAACAAATGAGGCAAACCTATGGATTAATGGTTCAAAGTATGACGGGAGGCTGGTTTAAAGAAATTAATAAGCGTACTTATGGTTTAGTAAGAGGCTCAAATGCTGGAGCCAGTAATCTTCCATATGTAATTTATAATGATTATTATAGCCATAAAGATTTTATTACTGCTTTGGTCAATAGTAGTTTTATTGGGGTTTTATGGACACCAGAAGTGCGTGCATCTGCTTCGGCTGAAGAATGGGTAAGACGTATGCAATCGGTTTGTTTTTCTCCAATGGCTATGCTAAATGCTTGGGCTGATGGCACTAAGCCATGGACTTTCCCAGAAGTGGAAAAAGCGGTAAACGATGTGGCGATTTTGCGCATGCAGCTATTACCTTATTTGTATACCGCTTTTGCACAATATCATTTTGAAGGGATACCGCCTTTTAGGGCTATGAATTTGGTAGAAGGCTTTGGATTTAAACCAATGATTGAGGAAGGAAAATTTGACGCTACGGAGAATCCTTATGCCATGAGTTTCAAAAAAGACATAAAAGACCAATACATGATGGGGGATAATTTGTTAGTTGCTCCAATGTTTGTTGGTGAAAAAAGCAGAAAAGTTATATTACCAATTGGGAAATGGTTTGACTTCTATACAGGCGAATTAGTAGGAGAAAATGAATCAATCACAATAGCTCCTTCATTGGACAAAATCCCATTGTTTGTAAAAGACGGCGGAATTATTCCAATGGTTCCCTCTCATCTTCAGGCTCCAAAAACAGGAGAAATAATGCAATTGGAGGTTCGCCATTATGGAGAAAAAATTGGCAGTTTTAATTTATATGATGACGATGGAGTTTCTTTTAATTATGAAAAAGGGGAATTTTCTTTTACTAAACTTTCAGTTATAAAAGATAAACAAGGTAATTTAGTAGGACAGGCCATAGAAGTGCCAAGCGGCAAAGTTTTTGGATATTCAAAAGAAATAAAATGGAAGTTTATGAAATAATAATTCAATTAAACATGAGAGCCAATATGAAAAAAGTATATCTATTAATTCTACTAAACATTTGTCTGTTTTTTAAAGTAGAAGCACAAGACTTTCCCATATTAAAACATTACGACAAAAACCATTTATACAGAATAGCCTTGCCTTTAGGTGGTATTGGCACCGGGACTGTTTCGCTTTCTGGCAAAGGAGAACTCAAAGATTGGGAAATAATGAATCGTCCAGCCAAAGGGTTTAGTGGTGGGCAAATGGGAAATGGTGTTCCTTTTTTTTCAATTTTTATAAAAGAATCTAATGGAAAAACCCATACAAAAGGTTTAATGGGGCCATTGGATGTATCTGATTATGAAGACAAAGAGGGCAGACCTGTGGACAATCATGGCATTCCTAGATTTAAATTTGCAAGTTTTGATGCTTCATATCCTTTTGGTCAGGTAAATTTAACGGATCCATCCCTACCCGTTCAAGTAACGCTAAAAGCATTCAATCCCTTTGTGCCGACCGATGAAAACGCAAGTGGAATTCCTATGGCTATTTTAAAATACGAAGTAAAAAATCTTTCAAATACCGCTTTAACCGCTTCGGTTTGTGGATTAATGAGAAATTTTATTGGAAATGACGGATCAAAAACGCGAATGGATTGGAAGGGAGATTTGATACCCATTGGTGCTAATGATAACCAAAATATATTTAAAAAATCTTCCAAAATCCAGGGAATTTATATGTATTCCGATAGTGTGAAAAGTTCTTCAGAACAATGGGGTACTATAGCCTTAACCACTCCTGCTCAAACAGGAGTTACTTTCCGTCGTTCCTCAAGGTCAAATGATTGGGAAAATGCACTATTAGATTTTTGGGATGATTTTAGTTCCGACGGCGAACTGAGCGATAAGGTAAAATTAATAGACAATGACCCACAGGCATCTTTGGCGATTAAAGTTGAAATCCCTGCACTTCAGAGTCGAATTGTGACTTTTTATATTACATGGCATTTTCCGAATCGGTTTGCTTGGTCTTCAGAAAATGTCGGAAATTATTATACCACACAATACAAAGATGCTTGGGACGTGGCCGAAAAAGTAGTGGATAGATTACCTGAATTAGAAAAAAAAACCTTGGAATTTGTAAAGTCCTTTGTAAAAAGTGACCTGCCGTTGGTTGTAAAAGAAGCTGCATTATTTAACCTGAGCACGCTTCGTTCTCAAACGGTTTTTAGGGTTAAAGATGGCACAATGATGGGCTGGGAAGGCTGTATGGATAATTATGGTTCCTGCCAAGGTTCTTGTACTCATGTATGGAATTATGAACAGGCTACAGGATTTTTATTTGGAAACTTGGCTCAAACTATGCGAAAAACCGAATTTGGTTTAGCTACTGACGCCACTGGCTTTATGAATTTCAGAGTAGGATTACCTTTAGAAACAAAAGCGAAAAGTTACAATGCAGCAGCAGCTGACGGACAAATGGGAACCATTATGAGAATGTACAGAGAATGGCAATTGTCTGGGAATAACGAATTATTAAGACAATTGTATCCAGCTGTAAAAAGCACTTTGGAATTTGCTTGGCTCAAAGGTGGGTGGGATGGCAACAAAGATGGTGTTATGGAAGGGGTGCAACACAATACTATGGATGTGGAATATTATGGGCCAAATCCACAGATTCAAATTTGGTACTTAGGGGCTTTGCGAGCCATGGAAGAAATGGCAAAAGCAATGGGAGAGCATATTTTTGCGTCTGATTGCAGAACACTTTTTGAAAAAGGCAAAAAATTTACAGATGAAATTCTTTTTAATGGGGAATATTACGAACAAATAATACAAACTGCGGAGAAAAAAGAAGATATATTGATGAAAACGGTGGCCAGTGGTAAAGCCTATATTATTGATCCCCCTTACCAATTAGGAAAAGGATGCTTAGTGGATCAACTAATCGGGCAATATATGGCTCATGTTTATGGCTTGGGTTATTTAGTTAAGCCTGAAAATGTACAAAAAACGCTTAATAGCATATTGAAATATAATTATCGTCCCACTATGCTCAATCATTTTAACAACATGAGATCATACGCTTTGGGAGATGAATCGGCACTATTGATGGCTAGTTACCCCAGAGGTGGGAGACCAAAAATTCCTTTCCCTTATTATTCCGAAGTAATGACAGGTTTTGAATATACAGCTGCTATCGGAATGCTTTATGAGGGTCAAATTCAAAACGGTCTTTTGTGTATAAAAAATATCAGAGACCGATACGATGGTTTAAAACGAAGCCCTTTTGATGAAGCGGAGTGCGGTCATCATTATGCTCGTGCCATGACGAGTTGGGGAGCTACTCTTGCAATCACAGGTTTTCAGTACTCAGGCGTTAATAAATCAATGTCTTTTAAAAATCAAATGGGAAGTTATTTTTGGTCAAATGGTTATGCATACGGTACAATTGAAATAAAAAAAATAGGCACAAATTACAAAAAAATACTTACCGTTTTAAAAGGAAATTTGCCCTTAGAAAACATAAGGATTGGAAACTTTAGCAAAACTTTTCCTGCGGGTAATTCATTGAAAGAAGGACAAATTTTAAATTTAGTTTTGAAATGAAAAATTTGATAACTGCAATAATTCTATCATTTTTGGGAAGTTGTAATAATCATAATGCAAGAGCAGATATGAGTTCTAATAATAATTATTCAAAAGGAACATTTGGTTTTGATTTAGAATTTTTAAAGAGCCATCAAAAAGATCTTATACTATTAAAAAACGAAGATTCACAAATTATTCTTTCCCCTCACTATCAGGCTCGTGTGATGACGAGCACAGCTCAAGGAAATGAAGGCTTAAGTTTTGGATGGATTAATCATGATCTCATTGCTTCTGGAAAATTCAATGCTCATTTTAACGCTTATGGAGGAGAAGAACGGTTTTGGCTTGGACCAGAAGGAGGACAATTTTCTATTTTTTTTAATAAAGGAGATAAATTTGACATGGAACATTGGCAAACACCTTCCGTAATTGATACTCTTTCCTATGATTTAGTAGAAAAAAACGATATAAAAGCTAGTTTGAAAAAGGAGTTTGAAATCAAGAACTATTCAGGTACTAAATTTAATATTTTAGTAAATCGAGAAATTGGAATATTGAATAAAGTTGAAATCGAAAGCAAATTAAAGGTAACATTGGAGGATGTCAATTGGGTAGGTTACCAAACTGTTAATGATGTAAAAAACATAGGATCTGCAGATTGGGACAAGTCTAGTGGAGTTTTATCAATTTGGCTATTAGGTATGATGAATGCTTCCCCCGAAAATACCATCATTATTCCTTATAAAAAGGGCATGGCAAAAAAAATTAATGATGCCTATTTTGGTATTATAAATCCTGATAGGTTGAAAAAGCTAGATAGTGTTTTGCTATTTAAAGCTGACGCAAATTCAAGAGGTAAAATAGGTATTCCACCAGAGGCTTTGAAACCAATTGCAGGAAGTTACGATGCGAAAAATAAAGTTTTAACTATACTTCAATTCGATTATAATGGAGAAAAAGAATATGTAAATTCTATGTGGGAAATTCAAAAATTCCCCTATAAAGGAGATGCTTTGAATGCATATAATGATGGCAAAAACGAAGCGGGAACGCAATTAGGGCAATTTTATGAATTAGAAAGCTCATCTCCTGCCATCGCCCTAAAACGAAACCAATCACTAAGACATACCCAACGGACATTTCATTTCCAAGGTAACGAAAAGCAATTGAATAAATTAAGTAAACAACTTTTAGGAGTGGAACTTATTGATATTGTTTTTCATAAGAAATAAGAGCAAGTTTAAACTTTGCAAGATCTTATGATTGATATAGAAGCAGATAACTTTTCAGGTTGGATAAATGCACAATTCCAGAATTTGTCTTACTTGATAATATATTTGTTTTAACCCAACTTGCATTTAGCCCTCCGAAAAGTAGTCAAAAAGGAATAAATTTTTGTCTATTTTCACTTTTTTTCACTTTTTTTTAAATTCTAAAAAGTTAAAGTATTGGTAGTCAGTTCTTTAATTTTTTCAGTTTCA
>JANOMP010000152.1:0-6497 GCA_031420365.1 Cytophagaceae bacterium | reverse complement strand
TAGATAATTAATTTAAAAATTCATGGCGGACGGCCGAGTCAGGATTTTTTTTTGTGAGTGTTTTTTGCGAAACGTCGCACCGGTTACTTTTTTCAATTGGACAGGCATACCTGCGATCCGCCGACGCGGAAAAGTAAGGCTAACAACAGATTCAGTAAACAGCAATCATTAATTAAAGTTTATAAAATTCAGAGTTTCACTCTAAATCCTGCAAATCCATTTTTTATATATATTTGAACCCCCATTTTTTGGGTAAGGGATTTTTTATGCCTTTTTAAAAATTACCTTTATTAAACAATAATACCGTAAGTCACATTGCTATGAGCGACCGTGCTATCATCAACCGACAAACATTTGAAAATAAATTTGTACCTTTGACGTAATAAAAATTGAATGACAAAAAAGTTTCACATATTACTCATCATCTTGACACTTGGTTTCTTTGCAACACCAACGCTGACTTATGCTTGTGGAACAAAATCAACGAAAACGGAAAAATCTTGTTGTAAAAAAATTAAAACCAACAAGGACAACAAAAAAGATTGTTGCAAAAACCATAAATCCAAAAACGACAAAGACAATAATGGTTGTGATGGAAAATGCAACAACTCAAATTGCAGTTGTCCTACAACACATTTTGCATTAGCATTGCCCTTTTGGACTGAAACAAGAGGAAAAATCTATTTTGCCAAAAGCAAAAAAAGCAAATCTGACTACAATGAAACCTACCTTTCTTCGGGTTTTGTTTCCATTTGGACACCACCAAATATAGGCTAATTGCCTACCTTGACAGCCATAGGACTGTCCGAAAGAAAGCAAAACTCTTGCTTTCGCAATCAAATTATTTACAAAATTTTAAATTTTCAAAAATATGAAATCAATAAAAATATTGATGGCAATTATTATATTACTATCATTCACAGCGTGTAACGCAAAAATCAAAAACTCTAAAACCGAAAGCGTTAAAATTTACGGTAACTGTGGGATGTGTGAAACTACCATAGAAAAAGCAGGAAATAAGAAGAAAGTAGCCAAAGTTGATTGGAACAAAGATACCAAAATGGCCACCATTACTTACGATTCAATAAAGACCAATCAAGAAGAAATCTTGAAACGTATTGCATTGAGTGGTTACGACAACGAAAAGTTTCTTGCACCAAACAATGTGTATGTAAAACTGCCTGAATGTTGCTATTATGAAAGAAAAGCACAAACAGTGGCAAAAATTGAAGCACCAAAAACGGAAACAAAAGAAGACCATTCTGCACACAACCATTCTACAATGACCGTAACAAAGCAAGATGTACCACAACTGAAAGTAGTTTTTGACAATTATTTTGCAGTGAAAGATGCCTTGGTAAAAACAGACGGCAATACGGCCTCAACAAAAGCAAAAGAACTTCTTACAGTTATAAATGCGGTAAAAATGGACAAATTGGCAACAGAAGAACATACAGTTTGGATGAAAGTAATGAAAGATTTGGCTTTTGATACAGAACACATTGCAGATACAAAAGACGCTTCTCACCAAAGAGACCATTTTATGGCACTTTCTAAAAATATGTATGCTTTAATCAAAGTTTCAAAAACTGAAACACCTACCTATTACCAATTTTGCCCAATGGCAAATGACGGAAAAGGTGCTAATTGGTTAAGCAAGGAAAGTGCAGTTAAAAATCCATATTACGGCAGTCAAATGCTTACTTGTGGTAAAGTGGTCGAAACAATCAAATAATTTTTCATACTCTAAAAAAATAAAAATGAATAATTCGATTTCGAAAGTAGCCACTTGTGCTACATTTATTCTCACATTCGCAATCTCATCTTGTATGAAACAGGATGTGGAACACATAATGTTAAATATTGATTACCCTGCTGCATATGTTGTGAATGGTGCGTCAAATAACTTAACAGTTATTAAACTTTCTGACAATACTGTAACTGAAACAATCAGTTTAAAGGGTGCAACATTTCCACATCATATTTATTTAAATCCAGCAAAAACTAAGCTAGCTATTGCCATTACGGCAACAGACTTAAGTGCGGGTCACGCTATTCATACAGGAGCAATTTCAGGCTTGAAAGTACAGATTATTGATGTAGTTACAGGTATGATTGACAAAGAAATTGCTTTATCAAAATTACCACACAACGCCATATTTAACAGCACAGGTACAGAGCTTTGGCTAGGGCAAATGGATTCTAAGCAAAGTAAAGTTTTGGTATATAAAACTTCTGATTGGTCGCTTCAAAATACCATAAATGTTGGCAAAGGACTTTCCGAAGTAACTTTTTCAAACGATGGTACTATGGCATTTGCTTGTAATACAACAGATGGCACTGTTACATTAATAGATGCTAATTTAAAGACGATTCATACCACACTAACGGTTGGTGCCGACCCAGTTGGTGCTTGGAGTGCAAGCAATAATAAAATGTATGTGGATAATGAATTGAGCAAAACCATTACTGAAATTTCTGTATCAAGTATGAAAGCAACAGCTACTATAAATTTAGGCTTTAAACCAGGCTATGTTGCTTATCATACTGCAAGTGGCGAATTATGGGTTTCTGATGCTACCAATGGTAAAGTAGTTTATTATACTTTAATTGGTGGCATTTGGACAGCAAAAGGCAATATTTCAACAGGTTCAGATGCCCACGCTATTGCATTTAACCTTAATGGTACAAAAGCCTATGTTACTAATCAAGGAGCAGGAAATGTTTCGGTAATTGATGTAGCTACACATACTGTATCTCAAACAATTATTGTTGGTTCAAAACCCAATGGAATTGTATTAAAAAATTAATTTAAAATTTTGTCGTAGATAATAAAATACTACGCCATTTTAACTGTAAAAAAAATGAATAAATATAGTTTAATAATCCTTTTACTACTTGCGCAAATTGTAAATGCTCAGCACGAAAATCATCAACCAAAAGCAGACACGACTAAAAATGTTGCTAAGGCAAAAAGTCCTAGACAAACGGCTATGGCAATGGTTGAAAAAAATCATATACATATAGATTATGGCTCACCAAGTGTTCGTGGTCGCCAAATTTGGAATGGTTTAGTAGCCTATAAACAAGTATGGTCAACAGGTGCACATAAAGCCACTTGGATAGAGTTTTCGGATGATGTAATCATTGATGGAAAAAATATAGCAAAAGGAAAATATGGTTTTTTTACAATACCCGATAAAAAAACTTGGACGCTTATTTTAAGCAAAACTTGGGATATGCACTTAGCTGATGATTACAAAATAGAAAATGATGTGATACGATTAAAAGTAAAACCTAAAAAAAATAAGAAAATAACGGAAGTCTTAACTTATAAGGTAAATACACTACCCAATGATAAAGGACAAGTAAGTTTATTTTGGGAATATTTATCAGTTTCGTTTGATTTTAAGAATTTGAAACAATGAAACATATACACCAGCATTAGGATATGATTTTTTAACTGCCTATTACGCTATGGCAATAAAAATAACTATGGCTAAAAAAAATCAGGAAATTTTTGGTGCAAGAAATTAACCAAAAAGTGAACGAACGGATAGTAGCGTTTGGTTTTGGCACAGGCAAAATTTAATTTTAGCACACCAATCAAATCCAAATCCTGAATTGGAAAGCTTAGACATTTACCCAAAAGTAAAAGCCATTGCCGAGCTAAATTAGAAAAAAAAAAAATAGGATTGGAATACCATTGTATTTATATGATGGTGTTACAATGCCTTTTGCCAACAATAGTTTTGACAAAGTTTAAAGTTATAAAACAAACTGTGGACACAGTAGACTCTATTTTTTTCTTCAATGAAAAAATGGATAATCTTAAGGTGAAATATAATTAGGAAGTGAAAGAAATTATAGCAAATCGACAAATAGTAATGAAGGCGAAATATTTTATTCCTATTTATTTGAGATTAACTTTTGATACAACACCAAATGGCACTCTTGTAACACATACTCTTCAGGTAGGAAATAATCCTAAATCAAAAATATTTGATTGGTTTATTACAACATTTATTTTTACAAAAAGCAAACAAAATTCACAGGACAGACACGCTGTTCAAGAATTCAGAACAATTAATTTAATGAAAAAAATAATATTTGCAATTTTATTGATTGCAACACAAACAATAAATGCCCAGAAAATCGTTCGCTACGATTTATATGTACGTGACACAATAGTAACTTTTGGCGACAAACCAAAACGAGCCATTGCTGTAAACGGACAAATACCAATGCCAACATTAGTATTTGCCGAAGGCGACACAGCAGAAATTCACGTTCACAATTTGCTCAAAGAAGAAACCTCTTTGCATTGGCACGGTTTGTTTTTGCCCAATAAAGAAGATGGCGTTCCTAATCTTACGCAAATGCCAATAAAACCAAATACTACACACGTTTATCGCTTCCCAATTATTCAAAACGGTACACATTGGTATCATTCACATTCGGGTTTACAGGAGCAAATTGGTATGTATGGCAATTTTGTAATGCTGAAAAAGCAAGACGATAAAACATTTAGAAAAGGCATTGACGATTTGCCAACCTTGCCAATAGTTTTGAGTGAATGGACGAATGTAAAGCCCGAAAACATTCACAGAATGTTGCACAATGCCAATGATTACCCTGCGTTGAAAAAAAATACAGTTCAAAGTTATGGCGAAGCCATTAAAGCAGGGCATTTTAAAACCAAACTAAAAAACGAATGGAAGCGAATGTCGGCAATGGATGTAAGTGATGTTTATTACGAAAAAATATTAATGAATGGAAAACCAAGTACCGACCTAACAACCATAGACGGAAAGGAATTGAAAGAAGGCGATAAAGTTCGGTTGCGAATTTCTAACGGAGGAGCATCGTCATACTTTTGGCTCACCTATGCAGGTGGAAAAATTATTGTTGTGGCTAACGATGGCAACGATGTTGAACCTGTGGTAGTAGATAGATTAATTATTGCAGTATCTGAAACGTATGACATTATCGTTACTATTCCAGCAGAAAATACTGCTTTTGAATTTTTGGCAACTACCGAAGACAGAACCAATTCAGCATCTTTATATATTGGTAATGGCATAAAACAACTCAAATCGCAACAACCACGATTAAAGTATTTTGAAGGAATGAAGATGATGAACGATATGATGAAAATGAATGGCGATTTGGACGACATGGGAATGAATATGTCTTTAAACCAAATGGATATGAATGTGGTAATGTATCCTGAAATTACTGGTGACAGCAAACCAAAACAAAGTGATAACGACCCAAACCGATACAATGCAAATGCTTTGGCAGATATAGTAACACTTAACTATGCAATGCTAAAATCGCCTACAAAAACCACACTTCCAAAAGATGCACCAATAAAAGAATTAAAGTTTGAACTTACAGGAAACATGAACCGCTATATATGGAGTTTAGATAATAAAGTAGTTTCTGAAAGCGATAAAATTCTTATCAAAAAAGGCGAAAATGTTAGAATTGTGCTATACAATGGCTCAATGATGCGACACCCAATGCACTTGCACGGACACGACTTTCGCTTAATCAACGGAGAAGGCGACAACGCACCACTAAAAAACATTGTGGACATTATGCCAATGGAAACCGACACCTTGGAATTTAACGCAAATATAGAAGGAGATTGGTTTTTTCATTGTCATATTTTGTACCACATGATGAGTGGAATGGGTAGAGTTTTGAGTTACGAAAATCAAGCACGAAATCCATTAATTCCAAATCCTAAATTGGCTCAAAAAAAATTATTTAAAGACGATAGAAAATTTCATTTTATGGCAGAAAATGATTTTGCCACCAATGGAAACGATGGAATGGCAATGTATCAAGGCACACGTTGGAGTATTGGTACAGAATGGCGTTTAGGTTATAACGATATGCACGGTTACGAAAACGAAACACATATTGGGCGATACATAGGAAAAATGCAGTGGTTATTGCCTTTCATTGGCCTTGATTTGCGTTTTCGGAAGATGGGAATAGATGAACAAGAAGAAAATTTGTTCGGACAAGTGAATAAAAAGGACAACAGAACTGCAGTAAGTCTAGGTTTTATTTACACACTTCCAATGTTGGTAAATTTTCAGGCAGAAGTATATCAGGATGGAATTGTTAGACTTTCGTTAATGCGAGAAGAAATACCTATTACAAAAAGAATGAGAGCAGGCTTTATGATAAATACAGACAAAGAATTTATGGTTGACTTGCGTTATATCGTAAACAAAAATATAAGCATAAGAACCCATTATGACAGCGATATGGGACATGGAGTAGGGTTGATATTGAATTATTAAAACTTCATTATTGCAAGCACATTGCCAAAAAATATACAAGCCAACTCATAATTCAAAGCTTTTGCAAAGAGCTCGCAAAACCAACCTAGAAAATACTGTTGAAGCCAATTTCTCCAATCAAGTCTTGTTTTTATGCTAACATAAGGAATCAAAGTAAATGATAAAACTATAGTTAAT
>JANOMP010000151.1:0-2007 GCA_031420365.1 Cytophagaceae bacterium | reverse complement strand
ACTCCGATTCTTTTTTCAATTGGACAGGCATACCTGCGGTGCGTCGAAACGCAAAAGTAAGGCTAACAACAAATTCAGTAAACAGCAATCATTAATTAAAGTTTATAAAATTCAGGGTTTCACTCTAAATCCTGTAAATCCGAATTTAATAAATAAAAAAATAAGCGATAAGTAAAAAAAGGCAGATAAAAACACAAAAAAGAGCTCCAATCCTAATTTAAAAAGGCTAAAACACAACTCTAAAACCCAGCAAAAGTTGGAGGAATCCCCATAAAAGAAATCACTAAACGTTTTGCCGCCGATCTGGCCTTCGCACAACGTTAGTACTCGAATGCGACCCCGGCCCCATTTTGAGCCTTTAAAATTTCTTCCTATTTTTACAAAGTCAAAGGCCCAAAGGGCTGGGTCGACATTTCGATAAATACTTAGAGATTAGCGCTAATGCCAAAAAAAAATCACGTGGACACATCACTACAGTCATTGACCCTCATCTTTCGCCTGACAATTTTTCTTTTATTTTTTTCATGTACTGCTCATGCACAAACGGACAGTAGTTCATGGCGAGGGAAGCCCGAATTTTCCTATTCGAGCTACATAGACATATTTTACGCTTACGATTTTAATAAGCCGCAAACCAATTTCAGACAGACATTTCTTTACAATCACAACCGACACAATGAATTTAATCTCAACCTTGGACTGCTTAAAGTAAGTACAAAGCATTTAAAATACAGAGCCAACTTCGCATTACAAGCGGGAACGTATGTAATAGACAACTACGCTGCCGAGCCGACAGTTTTGCAACACATATATGAAGGCAATGCGGGACTTTCTCTCAATAAAAAAAATAATTTATGGATTGACACAGGAATTTTCGGCTCTCACATCGGCTTTGAAAGTGCTATTTCAAAGGACAACTGGACGTTGACACGTTCCCTACTCGCAGAAAATTCCCCGTATTATTTATCGGGAGCAAAACTTACTTACAATCCAAACGAGCATTGGGAATTGGCGACAATCATCTCCAATGGCTGGCAAAAAATAAAAAAAGTTTCCGGAAATTCTTTACCAGCTTTCTGCACACAAATCAAATACACCAAAGCGGACAAACTAACTCTCAATTGGAGCACGTTTGTAGGCACGGATGACCCCGACTCGACCAGACGAATGCGATACTTCAATAATTTTTATGTTCAGTCTCAGCCGACAAAAAAATTCGGGTTCATAGCAGGCTTCGACATCGGTGGACAGCAAACAAAGAAGGATAGCTCAGAATACAATATTTGGTTCAGTCCCGTTATTATTCTACGTTACTCGTTAACGAACAAATGGTCTACTTCCCTACGCGCTGAGTATTACCAAGACAAAAACGGAGTAATCATTGCTTCTGGAACACCAAACGGGTTTACTACAAGCGGACTATCTCTCAACCTTGACTATTCCCCTGTTAAAAATGTTGCTTGGCGACTGGAAAGTCGCTGGCTCGACAGCGCAGACAAAATATTTAAAAAAGAAAATAAGTACACCAACGATAATTACCTTGTTGTCACTTCAATCGCTGTTTCATTTTGACAACTCTACTATCGGACAACAGAAAAAGGCACATAGTGCTAACATTTAGCGAAGTAGAAGAAAGTCGGAATGCTGCATCACCCTGACCGCAATCAAAGTTTGGTTTGGACATTTCGGCTTTTTGCTAGCGGATCACCGCCCGGTTGTGTTCGGCGAAATTGGTGGGGAATATTAGTCCGTTTAGTAGCCATTCAGTAGTTTTTAGTGGCATTTTCCATAGGTGTTAAAGTAGGTGCTTGTGTTGTGTTATTTATTGATTTTCTGCTTTAAAGCCGAGGTTTGTTTCCAAAAAAGGTTCAGTACATGACAAAAAATATAATCACTTAATAATAATGGAATTAAGTGTTAAAAAATTAGGATAAAAGACTGATATTCAGTATATTAGTGAAAAAATAACGACAAGTTTTCCTAACATTGAATACCAGCCTAGACCGT
>JANOMP010000150.1:0-12871 GCA_031420365.1 Cytophagaceae bacterium | reverse complement strand
CTGTTTTTTGAGTTATTTTTTCGCTCAATGCAAAAGCCATTGCCATCATTACTAAAGCCATGTGATGATGCCATGCCAACCAACCCCTTACTTGATAGTCGGTCATTCCTAATTCTTGTTTGGCTTCTCTGAAACCATGCTCTATCCAAAATCTATGGCATTGCATATAGGCTAATTCTTCTATCTTGAAGCATCCGTCTTTGGCATTTGAAAATGCATATTTATACTCCCATTTACCTTTGCTGTCTTTTTTTTTACTGATTATCAATAGCTTAGTATTGCAGGTATTTTCTATCTCATCCCACAAATACACCCGTTTTACATGTGTTTCAACTTCCAATACGCCTTTTGTGCCATTTCGTAAAACAACTTTTTTCCAATCATTTTGGTTTAAAGTTGCAACGTATTTGTCGGCATTTATCGACTTTTTATTTGACAATAACATTGTCGGCATTCTTCCCCTACCAGCTTCTTTCTGTTTTATTTCTAATTCAAATGGTTCTAAATATATACTTTTATTACTGTGGATATCTATCACATAAAGTTCATTTAATTTCTCCAATTCCTTTAACAATACCAAATCATTACCATAAAGTCCATCGGCATTAATCCAGTCGAAACGAATGCCAGCTGCTCGCTGAGATTTAATCATTTCCAAGGCTAACTGTGTTTTTGTTTTGAAAATTCTATGCTCTTCAGGTATGCCTGCTTTTTTACATCGCTGCGCATCATCTGTCCAGCCTTTAGGCAAATAAAGGCGTGTATCAATGATGCTGACTAAGTTATCTGCTACCAAAGCAGCACAAACCGCTGATTGGCTGTTGCAGGTTTTGCCTAGATTTCCACAATATTGGTGGCCAACACCAACCGATTCAGTACCTTTTTTTTCTTCCCCAGTTTCATCAATTACCAATGCAATATGTTTGCGACCTTCCAGTAACCGAGTAACATCTTTTGCGGCATCTGCCATAGCATCCTGGGCACTCCATGGCGACTCGCTAATAAAGTGTTGTATCTTGAAATAATCTTTTTTAGAATAACCATCAGTCATCTTTTCTATATTCCTATGAGACTTCTCAGTGGTATAGAGTGCTTTAAGATAAAAAAGGGCTTTATCAAGGCAGTTGCTTGTCATTGTTCTAAATATCAATGACTTATTTGCGAAAAACAGAAAGAATCTTTGATCAATAAATGATATTTCACTTCCTTTACTCGATTTTTTGTTGAAATTGTTTACATACGCAAATATACAATTATTCCGTGATAATAAAAAATTAAATAACTAAGTAATATATGTTTAATTAAATATATTTATAACAATTTAAAGTTTGTCAAAGTAGAACTAAGAAAAGTTTACTATTATGGAAGATGTTTTGAATGAGTTTTGTTTTCTTTCAAATTATATTTTAAACATATCAATTTTCTTCATTTATATTCCTTTTTCCTCAATTATTTGTTAATAATCAATAATCTAATATTAAGTTTTAAGTTTTTATTATACGATATTACCTAGTTGCAAATGCTTTAGCTTTTCTAATAACTTTAGACTCTATAACTAAAACTTGTTTTGCTTGACTAAGTGAAAGTACAAACATGTTAAACTCTTGCCCGTTTTGAGGATGGATGTAGGGGGTAGGCAATAATTTTTGCATTCCTATCTCTTCTTCAAATTCATCTCTAATTACCTTTAAAAGGTCAGAATGTGCTAAATCATTTTTACTACCAACCTCTTTTCTGAAGATGTTAATTTGCTTATCAACTTCAAGGCTTGTGATTTGATTTCTAACTGTTCCAAACTTATTACATTTTTTTGTATTTTATTATTGTTTTAATCTTTGTGCATATAGAATAAAGTCCTATTATCCATTGAAGAAGATGTTAGAAGTTCTAGAAGAGACAGGTATGAAGATTGGGATATTCTTAAAGATAAATCCTTGTCCGCAGGGCACACAAAGAATAAAACAAAGGGGGGTGATTTTTTAAAAACTAAAAAAATAGGCATTTATTAGTCATTTAACAAGCATGTTTAATCAATTTTAAATTTTTCGGACGCCAGTAACTTAATACTATATTTTATAAAAATCATTTGTATATTTGCTATTTTGTAATAAAATGTAAATTTGATTTCCAATTCTTATATCTCTATATTTTTAAATTTGAATTTATTTTGACAAACAAACGCAAAATATTCAATGATCCAGTATATGGTTTTGTTACCATACCTTCTGATTTAATTTTTCAAATTATCCAACATCCGTATTTTCAAAGATTAAGAAGAATAAAGCAGTTAGGAATGGCCGAATTAGTGTATCCAGGGGCAATTCATTCTCGTTTTCAACATGCATTAGGAGCTATGCATTTAATGGGTGAGGCTTTGCAAACACTTCAATCCAAAGGGCATTTAATAATGGAAATTGAAAAAGAAGCGGCTCAAATTGCTATCCTTCTACACGATATAGGGCATGGTCCCTTATCTCATGCCTTAGAGAATACCCTATTAAAAGATGTAAATCATGAAACAGTTTCAGAGGTTTTAATGGAAGAGTTCAATAAACAAATGAACGGAACCTTGAATCTTGCGATTGAGATTTTTAAAGGAACATACCACAGAGATTTCTTTCACCAACTTATTTCAAGTCAATTAGACATGGATAGGATGGATTATTTAAAAAGAGATAGTTTTTTTACTGGGGTAGCGGAGGGGCAAATTGGAGTAGATAGAATCATAAAAATGCTAAATGTAGTTGATAATCAGTTAGTAGTAGAAGAAAAGGGACTTTTAAGCGTTGAAAATTTTCTCATAGCCAGAAGATTAATGTATTGGCAAGTATACTTGCATAAAACTTCTATAAGTGCTGAAACTATGCTCTCTAAAATTTTTGAAAGAGTAAGGTTTCTACTAAAAAATAGTGTAAAAATTGAAATACCGAAAAATTTAAGAATTTTTATTGAAAAATCCGTAACTAAACAAGATTTTATTAATGAAAAAAAATATAGAGAGACCTTTGTTCAACTTGATGACATTGATGTTTGGTTTGCTGTAAAAACATGGCAATTTCATACTGATAAAATCCTGTCACTATTAACTCAAAATTTAATAAATAGAAATCTATTTAAAATAAAAATGGGAATAGATTTAGAAACGAAAGCCATATTGGATGAGATAAAGAAATCTTATAAGACTTTAAATTGCCCATCTGAGGACTTGAAATATTTCTTTGAAGAAAGTTCGATAAGCAATAGTGCCTATATAAATGAGGCTTCAAATATAAGAATATTAATGAAAAATGGTGCTATTCTCGATATTTCAGAAGCTTCAGATTTGCCAACAGTAAAAGCATTAAGTAATAAAGTCAAAAAAAAATATATATGTTATGCCAATGATGTATATTTGCCCAATATTTAGTAGCCACGGGATTTTTATTAAAACCAAATGGAATTTACTGCAACACAAATTGCTCACCTAATTGGAGGGAAAGTCGTTGGAAACGGTGATTTGAAAATATATAATTTTGCAAAAATAGAAGAAGGAAAAGAAGGTTGCATATCTTTTTTAGCAAACGCAAAATACGAAGAATTTCTTTATACGACTGTTTCAAGTGTAGTACTAGTTGCTTCTGACTTTGTTCCCAAAAAGGCTATAAGTAAAACTTTAATTTTCGTGAATGATCCATATTTTGCCATTAGTACTTTAATGTTAGAATATAAAAAATTAAAGGAACATAATAATATAGGAATTGAAGAAATGTCTTTTGTTTCTGAAAAATCTACAATTTCAGAAGGGGTGTATATTGGTGCATTTTCATATATATCCGCAAACGCAATAATTAGAAAAAACGTACAAGTATTTCCACAAGTTTTTATTGGGAAAAATGTAGATATCGGGGAAAACAGTATAATATATCCAGGAGCTAAAATTTATGAAGGGTGTAAAATTGGAAGTAATTGTGTGATTCATTCTGGCGCTGTAATTGGGGCAGATGGCTTCGGTTTTGCCCCAAATGCAGAGGGAATTTACCAAGAAATTCCTCAACTTGGCAATGTCATTTTAGAGGACGATGTGAGCATTGGAGCTAATGCAACAATTGATAGAGCCACAATGGGATCTACTATAATTAAGAAAGGTTCAAAAGTTGATAACCTAGTTCAAGTTGCTCACAATGTGGAAATTGGAAAAAATACAGTAATTGCGGCTCTCACAGGTATATCGGGTTCTACAAAAATCGGAAATAATTGTATGATTGGTGGCCAAGTTGGTTTTGTGGGTCACATTGTAATTGCAGATGGCACAAAAATTGGTGCTCAGTCAGGAGTGAGTAAAAATATTATAAAACCAAATCAAACATTTGCTGGAAGGCCATTATTGCCTTTTAATGACCATCTAAAAATGTTAGTAAATTTAAGAAAACTTTCTAAAAACTCAGATAAAAATTAATTTTAAGCCTTTTCAAAATGAATTTAAAACAGCACACCATCACTGATTCAGTATCAGTTTCAGGAAATGGATTGCACACTGGAGCTTTTGTAACTATTGTTTTAAAACAGGCACCAGTAAATAGTGGAATTGTTTTTCAAAGAATAGATCTAAGCGAAAGACCAATAATTCCTGCAGATATTGATTTTGTTGTTGATAGCGCTAGAAGTACAGTAATTGAAAAAGACGGTGGCAGAGTGAGTACTGTGGAACATCTAATGGCTGCAATTGCTGGTCTTCAAATTGACAATTTATTAATTGAAATT
Organism: Cytophagaceae bacterium; assembly: GCA_031420365.1. Classification (GTDB taxonomy): domain Bacteria; phylum Bacteroidota; class Bacteroidia; order Cytophagales; family Spirosomataceae; genus Leadbetterella. The sequence continues at coordinate 8,131 of JANOMP010000150.1, read as the reverse complement.
GATGGCCCAGAAGTTCCAATTTTAGATGGAAGTTCTTTGCCTTTTGTAGAGCTTTTAGAAAAAGGGATTATTACAGAACAAAACGCACTTAGAAATTACTTTGAGATTCCTGAAGCTGTTCATTTTAGAAATGATGAAAAAAATATAGAATTGGCAGCATTACCTTTAAATGATTACAGACTTACGGTAATGGTAGATTTCAATTCTAAAATTTTAAATAGTCAACATGCTCAGTTGCATGAAATTAATTTATTTAAAGAACATATCTCTCCCTGTAGAACCTTCGTTTTTGTACACGAACTAGAAAAATTAGCGAAACAAGGGCTAATTAAAGGCGGAGATTTAAATAACGCCGTTGTAATTTCTGAGACCGAATTGACTCAAGAAAATATTGATGAACTTTCCCGATTATTAAATAAACCGATTGGATCAAAAGCAAAAACCGGTGTTATAAATGACGAACCTTTAAAGTTTCATAATGAACCCGCTCGTCATAAGTTATTGGATTTAATGGGTGATCTTGCAATGCTTGGTAGGCCATTAAAAGCACATATATTAGCGGCAAGGCCGGGTCATGCTTCAAATATTGAGCTTGCTAAATTAATAAGAAAGCAAATTACCGCAGCAAGTAAAGCAGCACCTTCTTTTGAAGCTAATGCAGAGCCTGTTTATAATGTAAATGAAATAGCTAAGCTTTTGCCTCATCGGTATCCATTTCAATTAGTTGATAAAATAATGTCATTGGATGGAACTACAGTTATTGGTATAAAAAATATAACTATAAATGAACCTCAGTTTATTGGTCATTTTCCAGATAATCCAGTGATGCCTGGCGTTTTACAAATTGAAGCAATAGCACAAACTGGAGGAGTATTAGTGTTGACTGCTACTGGCGAACCAGAAAAATATTGGCCATATTTAGTAGGAATTGATAATTGTAGATTTTATAAAAATGTATTGCCGGGCGATTCATTAGTCATGAGATGTACTTTGTTGGCAGCGATTAGAATGGGTGTTGCCAAGATGCATGGAGAAGCTTGGGTAGGTAAGAACCTTGTTTGTTCGGTGGACATGACAGCAAGGTTAGTGAAAAAAACCAATTAATTTAAATTAAGATTTATGAATCAGCCATTGGCATATGTTCATCCTGGCGCGAAAATAGCTCAAAATGTAGTTATTGAACCTTTCAGCTCTATTCAAAACGATGTGGAAATAGGAGAGGGTACATGGATAGGGCCGAATGTTACTATATTTGAAGGGGCTAGGATAGGGAAAAATTGTAAGATATTTCCAGGAGCTGTTATCTCAGCAATTCCACAAGACTTAAAGTTCAGAGGAGAATACTCTACAACTGAAATAGGTGACAACTCTGTTATTAGAGAATGTGTGACTATTAATCGAGGCACAATTGACAAAAATAAAACAGTAATTGGGAAAAATTGTTTAATTATGGCATATGTTCACATAGCCCATGATTGTATTTTGGGTGACAATATTATTTTGGCCAATGCTGTTCAACTTGCGGGGCATATTAATTTGGGAGATTATGTTTTTATTGGAGGCACAAGTGCTGTACATCAATTTGTAAATATTGGAGCACACGCAATGGTAGCCGGAGGTTCATTAGTAAGAAAAGATGTACCGCCTTTTATTAAAGCAGCAAGAGAGCCATTGTCGTATGGAGGTGTAAATTCTATTGGGCTTAGAAGAAGAGGTTTTTCTAGCGAACAAATTGAAGAAATTCAAGATATTTATAGAATTTTATATTTAGGAGGCTTAAATAATTCGGCGGCTATTGATAAAATTGAACTTGAATTACCCGCGACAGCCGAAAGAGATGAAATTATAAATTTTGTTAGAAATTCAGAAAGAGGTGTAATCAAGGCTGGTTTAAATAAAAATTTGGATTGATTTGGTAAAACTTCAAGCCGAAAATATTGGAAAGAAATTTAAGAATGAATGGATATTTAGAAATCTAAATTTAGAAGTTCAAAATGGTTTTCCTTTGGCAGTAATTGGCCCAAATGGTTCAGGAAAATCTACATTCATGCAAGCTCTGGCTGGTATTATTCCGGTAAATGAAGGAAAAGTTATGTTTTTTGAAAATTCTTTGCCAATTGAAGAAGGGAATTGGCACGAATTTTTGTCTTTTTCCGCTCCATATATGGAACTTATTGAAGAATTTACTTTAATTGAAGCTATCGAATTTCACGTAAAATTCAAAAAACTAAAGAATGGTCTTTCACAAAACCAATTTTTAGAATTAATTCAGCTAGACACTCATAAAGAAAAGACAATTAAAAATTTTTCTTCAGGCATGAGACAGAAACTTAAATTAGGTCTAGCATTTTACAGCGATTCACCTATGTTGTTTTTAGACGAACCCACTGCAAACTTAGACCAAATAGGATTTGAATGGTATTATGATCAAGTAACTTCTTTATCCACTGAAAAGCTTATTATTATATCTTCAAATGAGCCTAAAGAATATAGCTTTTGTAAAAACCAATTAAATATCTTAAATTTCAAAAATTAGTTTAATTTTTTCTTAGCTTATGGTCTTGGCAAGATTTATTATTTTATTTCTTTTGTTAATTCCAACGCGTGTTTTTGCTGGAAATCCAATTGGAAATTTCTTATTTATTAAAAATGAAGGCCAATGGGATTCAAATATTTTTTTCAAAGCAGAGATACCAGGAGGTTATCTATGGATTACGAATAATGGTCTTGAATATCAACTTTTCGATTCAAAAAATCTAAAACATTTCAGTTCTAAATCTGAAAATGAAAATGCTAGATTAGATGTGAATCCAGCCCAGACTATTTATTATAAATTTCAAAATCAGATTAAAGCTAAAGATTTTAAAACTTTTAACCCAACAGAACAATCGTTTAATTACTTTTTGGGCAATGATACTAAAAAATGGAAGACCAACGTAAAGGGGTATTCTGAAATTTATATTGAAAATGTTTATGAACAAATAGATTTTAGGCTCTATAGTTTAGATCAATCATTAAAATATGAATATATACTAAAACCTCATGCAAACCCTAATCTAATTTTTCTAAATTACATAGGTGCAAAAGGAATAAAAATAGAAAATAAAAGCCTGATCCTTCAGACTCAATTTGGAACAATAAAAGAATTTGAACCTTTTACTTATCAATTAGTTGGTAAAGAAAAAAGGAAAATAGAATCTTCATACAAGATAATTGATGAAAAAATAGTTTTTGAATTAGGAGAATATGATAGTTCTAAAATACTAATTATTGACCCAGAATTAGTATTTTCTACTTATTCCGGTTCAATTTCAGACAATTGGTCTCATACAGCAACTTATGATTTAAAGGGTAATTTATATGCTGGAGGGACAGTTTTTGGTCCGAGCTTTCCAGTTTCAAATGATGCTTTTCAAAATAAAGTGGGTGGTACCACTCGAGCAAATGATAGAGGATACCGAACGGACATCGTCATAACTAAATATGCTGGAGATGGGCATAAAGTGCTATATTCAACTTTTTTAGGTGGAGAAGAATCTGAAATCCCACATAGTCTTATAGTAAATTCAAAAGGGCAATTGGTGGTTTTTGGGACTACGTCTTCCAATAATTTCCCTACTTCAAGTTCCGCTTTTGACAAGACATTTAATGGCGGATCTGCTATAAATGGAGCACCAATAACCACCAATATAGGAATTTTTTCAGGTTCCGACCTTTTTGTTTCTGTCATCTCAGAAGATGGGAATAAGTTATTAGCAAGTACTTATATTGGAGGGTCTGGAAACGATGGTATTCATGATTTTAGGGAATTAAGTATTAGTAATTATGGAGATGAATTTAGAGGTGAGGTTTATGTGGATGGAAATGATAATATTTTTGTAGCATCTGTAAGTACCTCAAATGATTTTCCTTTGGTAAATGCAGTCTCAGTTAAAAAATCTACCTATGATGCAGTAGTGTTAAGGTTAACTGGGAATTGTGACAAATTGCTTTTTTCAACCTATTTAGGTGGAAATGATTACGATGCAGCTTATGGGATTCGAGTAAATAAAGAAGGTGCAATTTTTGTTTGTGGTGTTACCAGAAGTTCAAATTTTGGAACTACTTCTTTAGCTTTAAAAAAAAACATAGAAGGCCGAACAGACGGATTTATTGTTAAAATTGAGAATTTTAAAATAACTGCCTCAACTTATATTGGTTCTCAAGAAGGAGATATTGCAGCTTTTATTGACCTAGACAATGAAAATAATGTGTATATTTTTGGATTAACAACTGGAGAATATAGTATTTCATCCGGTGTTTATAGCAATGCAAAAAGTGGGCAATTTGTGCATTGTATAGATAAAAATTTAAATAAAACCATATATTCTTCTGTTTTTGGTTCGGGTAGAAAGCTAGGTCAAGTAGATATTGTCCCTACAGCTTTTTTAGTAAATGATTGTGGGAATGTTTACGTAGCTGGTTGGGGAGGAAATGTAAATACAAAAAATGGCTACAATCCTTTTAGCACCACAAATGGTTTGCCAATATCTAATAATGCGTATCAAAAAACCACAACAGGAAGTAATTATTACTTTGCAATATTTGAGAAAGGGTTTAAATCTCTATTATATGGCACTTATTTTGGATCAAAATCACCCGCTAATCCTGAAGATGAAAGAGGGGATCACTTAGATGGAGGAACTTGTAGATTTGATAGAAAAGGGAATATTTATCATTCCGCATGTGTTTGTAAAGCTAAAGGATTTGTGGATTTCCCTATTAAAAATGCTGCAGAAATAAACCATAGGGCTGATAATTGTAATATGGCAGCATTCAAATTTAATTTAGATGGTTTGGCAGCGAAGTTTGATTTGTTAGACGGTACAATTAAAAATCCTGCAAAAATATGTGCACCTGCCAAGATAAATTTTGATAATTTAAGTATAGGGGCACAAAGTTATGCTTGGTTTTTAAATGGAGAAAAGATATCAACATCCGAGCAGTTTTCTTATAATTTCACAAATGCTGGTAAATTTGAAATGAAGTTAATTGTTTATAATAAGTTGACTTGTAATGCTATTGATTCTACTTTTAGAACTCTTGAAGTTCAAGCTTTCTCGAGCTCTGCGAGAGGAGATACAACAGTTTGTAGTGGTTCTAAAGTAATTATGCAGGCTTTTGGAGGAGAATCATATAATTGGACTCCTTCTGTTTTTTTTAAAGACTCCAAGCTCTCAAGGGTTGAACTGGAAATTGAAAATTCTCAAAAGTTTGTTGTAGAAATAAAAAAAGGCGAATGTACTGTTAAAAAGGAAGTTACAATTACAGTAGAGAATAATAAAAGTGATTTTGGTGCTACAAATAGTATTATTATTTGTAAAGGACAAAGTAAACAATTAATAGCAACCGGTTTGGCTGATAAATTTGTTTGGTCTGGGCCAAAGATGTCTGATTCTACTCAATCAATAATAACGGTTAGTCCACAAGTTACCAGTATTTATGTTGTTCAGGCCTTTTATAAGGATGGCTGTAAACCTAAAAAGAGTATAGAATTAAGTATTGACAATTCTGTGAAACTCGATTTTAGCTATTCGTATACTTATAATTGTAATGTTCCTTCTGAATTATTATTTGAAAATCTAAGTTCAGGAGCCCAAAAGTATTTTTGGCAAGTAGAGAATAATTTAACTATTGAGGCTAAAGTTCTTAAAGATTTTAAATTTACTGAAAATAAAGTAACTACCATGACATTAAAGGGATTAAGTGCCAATGGTTGCGAATTTTACACTATTAAAAACATTGATTTGAAAAATTATGATGGCAAAATTCCCAATGTAATTACACCAAATAATGACAAAAAAAATGATACATTTGTGGTTGGATTTCCAGAATCTAAATTAGAGATTTTTAATAAATGGGGTAAAAATATTTTTAAAGCCGATAATTATCAGAATGATTGGGGCAATAAGATAAATTCTGGAACGTATTATTATTTATTAACTTTACCAAATAGCAATATCTGTAAAGGTTGGCTTGAGGTGTTAAATTAATCAACAAAAATGAAAAAATTAGTAATTGGAATTCTCTTTCTTTTATCTGCAAGTGTGTTATATGGTCAAAAATATGATAGTTTTGGGTTAAAAATTAAATCAAAAGAAGCACAACCAGCAGTTAACTTAGTTGGTAACACTAAATTAGAAAATACCAATGTAAAAGTAGAAGGAGAGGTGGAATCAGTATGCCAAGCTGCCGGATGTTGGATGAAAATTAAGTTGTCGAATGGAAAAACCATGCGCGTTACTTTTAAAGATTATGGTTTTTTTGTTCCTAAAGACATTTCAGGAAAAAAAGTAATTTTTGAAGGAACACCTGCAATTAAAACAACAAGTGTTGCCGAATTACAACATTATGCACAAGATGCTGGAAAAACTAAAGAGGAAATTTCTAAAATTACTGAGCCTAAAACAGAGCTTAGTTTTGTAGCAAATGGTGTTTTAGTATCTAAGAATTAAAATTTAAAGTACTTACTTTTTTTATAGCTTGAACAATTTAGTTGTTCAAGCTATTTTATGTGTATTTTTTTAAAGGTTAAATTTACAATCAAATGCTTAGTTTAGTGTTTTTTAACTAATTTTGTAGCTTATTTTTAAAGAATGAAAAAGGTAGCATTTTATACATTAGGTTGTAAATTAAATTTCTCTGAAACATCCACAATAGCTAGAACTTTCGAAGATAAAGGTTTCGAAAAAGTAGATTTTAATGATAAGCCGGATATTTTTGTGATTAATACTTGTTCGGTGACAGAAAATGCAGATAAAAAATGCAAGAAAATTGTTAAAGAAGCACAACAAATAAATCCAGATGGTTTTATTGCAATTATAGGTTGTTACGCACAACTTAAACCACAAGAAATTGCTAATATCCCTGGTGTTGATGCTGTTTTAGGAGCAGCAGAAAAATTTAGATTACATGAACTTCTAGGAACATTTAAAAAAGAACCTTCTTCAAGTATTGCCAATAAATCAAACAAGGTATTTTCCTCTGAAATAACTCAAAAACTGGAATACCATACCTCATATTCTTTGAATGATAGAACAAGAACTTTTTTAAAAGTTCAAGATGGTTGTGATTATCCTTGTACGTATTGCACAATTCCACTTGCTAGGGGAGCAAGTAGGTCTGATACCATTTCAAACATATTGATTGCTGCAAATAAAATAGCGGCTAATGATGTAAAAGAAATTGTGTTAACTGGTGTTAATATTGGAGATTTTGGTTTAAAAGATGGAATAAGAAATGAGAGTTTTCTTGATTTAATTAAAGCTTTGGATCAAGTAGAAGGTATAGAACGTTTTAGGATTTCTAGTATTGAGCCCAATCTATTAACCAACGATATTATAGAATTTGTAGCCAAATCGAAGAGATTTGTTCCTCATTTTCATATTCCCTTACAATCAGGCTCAAATAAAGTGTTGGGACTTATGAAAAGAAGATATAAAAGAGAATTGTATCAAGAAAGAGTGTCAAGAATTAAAAAAATAATGCCTGATTGCTGTATAGGTGTAGATGTGATTGTAGGACATCCGGGCGAAACTCAGGAAGAGTTTTTAGAGTCCTATAATTTTTTAAACGAATTGGAAATTAGCTATTTACACGTATTTACTTATTCAGAGAGAGAAAATACGCAGGCTATTCATATTACCCCAACTGTTCCTTTTAATTTGAGAGCAGAAAGATCAAAAATGCTTCACATTCTTTCCGATAAAAAGAGAAGGGGCTTTTATGAAAAGCATTTGGGCGATGAAAGAATTGTTCTGTTTGAACAACAAGAAAATCTAGGACAAATGACTGGTTTTACTGATAATTATATAAAAGTTAGTGCTAAATATGACCCTATTTTAATTAATGAAATGAAAAAAATACAGCTTGTTAAAATTAATGATATAATGCAGGTTGAGATACAAGAAATTTTTGATTTAGTGTCTCATTAATGGTTGATTAAAATTAAGGATTTACAGGATTTAGAGTGAAACCCTGAATTTTATAAACTTTAATTAATGATTGCTGTTTACTGAATTTGTTGTTAGCCTTACTTTTGCGTTTCGACGCACCGCAGGTATGCCTGTCCAATTGAAAAAAGAATCGGAGT
>JANOMP010000149.1:0-5614 GCA_031420365.1 Cytophagaceae bacterium | reverse complement strand
GGCCGTCCGCAGGATACACAAAGAATAAAACGGAGGGGGTCTTTTTTAAAAACCAGAAAAATGGTCCCGATTCGGCGACCCGATTGAATAGTCATTTGATCAGGATTTTTAATAAATTTTAAATTTAGTCGGATGCCAGTATTTTTAATTTAAAATTTATTAGATTGTTTTTTACTGGCGTCCGAGAAAAGATAAAAGAAATATGTTCCTTATAATCAGCCAGCACTGTTTGAAATTTTACGGCAACCCGGCGCTCAAAATTCTTTGACACAAATTTAAACTTTTGTAACCTATTGATTTACAGAATTTTGAGGTGGTTCGGCAGGCCGATGTGAGTTTGCTGGAGGCCGCTGCCGGGCTGTTTTTTTGGGTGGGACGCCACTCCGATTCGTTTTAGACTGGGCCGGCATCCCGGCGGTGCGTCGTACGCAAAAAGAAGGGGAACGCCCTTTGCCCCGCGGCAGGCGACGCAGAGTATGTTAGGGGGTGCTTTTTAAGAATCTGAATAAATGTGCCTCATAAGTACTTTTATGCAGTATTTTTGGACGAATTAAATTTTAGTCGGATGCCAGTAATTGTTTTTAATAAAAACCACAATATTTAAAATTTATAGAAACTGAAAATCTAAAGTTTCTGTCGTTTGTTTTATTTTTCTACCACTTAGCTCTAAATTTTATCCTTTGGTCTAAAAAAAATGAATTTTTTGTTTTTTTTATTATAATTTTGAAATTATTCAAATAACATAAGTAAAATAAAAAACCTTCTATCAAACTAAAAAAAATGAAATTCAAAAAACTACTCGTTTATTCTCAAGTATTTCTTTGTTTAAGCTTTGGTGCTGCTGCCCAAAAGAAAAAAAAGCAAGAAGAAACCAAACCAATTCCAGTAGCTGAACCCTTAAAAAAACCAGATATAACTGCAATAAAAAAAACAGAGCCTAAAAAAGGGCCAAAACCATATAAAGAAGTAATTGACAGTACGGCTGTAAGTCAGAAAGGTTTAGTAACTGTTCATAAAATGGATGATAAATATCTATTTGAAATTCCAGATTCACTTTTTGGAAGAGACATTATGGCAATAACAAGATATTCCAAAACAGCTGCTGGAGGAGGGATCTTTGGAGGAGAAGAAATAAACAGGCAAGTAGTGAAGTGGGAAAAGGGACCAAATAATAATATATTTTTGCGTTCAATTACTACTATTATAATGACCCCTGATAGCACCAAACCAATGGCTCAGGCAGTAAAAAATTCAAGTGCTGACCCAATTATTGCTAATTTTGAAATTAAAGCAATAAAAAAAGATTCTTCTAGTAAAAAAGCAATTGGGTATGTAATTGATGTTACGAGTACTTTTGATGCCGATGTTCAAACTTTTTCTCTTGGACCAATAGATAAGCAAAGACTAAACATCGTGTCTTTCCAAAAAGATAGGTCGTATATTCAAAAAATTAGCTCTTATCCGATAAACACGGAAATACGAATGGTTAAAACCTATTCTACTACTCCACCACGTATTTCTATTATACCAGTTCCTCAAATTGGAGTTAATTTGCCTTCTGGTTTAGATGCAGGAGTAGTGACCATGGAATTTAACACTTCAATGATTCTATTACCAAAAGTGCCAATGCGTAAAAGAATTTTTGATGCAAGAGTTGGGTATTTTGCTAATCAATTCGATGTGTTTGAAGAAGAATCGCAAAAATCAGATACCGATGTTTTCGCAGTAAGATGGAGATTAGAACCTAAGTCAAAAGAAGATGCGGAAAAGCAAAAAAGAGGCGAATTGATTGAACCCAAAAAACCAATTGTATACTATATTGATCCAGCTACTCCAGAAAAATGGAAAAAATATATAAAAGCAGGTATTGACGATTGGATTCCGGCCTATGAAAACGCAGGTTGGAAAAATGCAATTAGAGGAGAATATTGGCCTGTTAATGATTCCACTATGAGTTTGGAAGACGCAAGATTTTCGGTCGTTAGATATTTTGCTGCAGATATTCAAAATGCATATGGCCCAAATGTTCATGACCCAAGAAGTGGCGAAATTATAGAAAGTCATATAGGTTGGTATCATAACATTATGAGCCTTTTAAGAAATTGGTACTTAATCCAAACCGCAGCTGTAGATCCAGAGGCTAGAAAGAAAAAATTTGATGATAATTTAATGGGCGAATTAATCCGTTTCGTTTCCTCTCACGAAGTAGGGCATACTTTGGGTTTACGTCATAATATGGGTGCTAGTTCGGCAACTCCTGTTGAAAAACTAAGAGATCCAGAGTTTCAAGCTAAAAGTGGACATACTTCTTCTATCATGGATTATGCACGTTTTAATTATGTGGCCCAGCCTGAAGACGGTGTACGACACTTTTTTCCACGAATAGGCGATTATGACAAATGGGCTATTAAATGGGGGTATTCATATTTTGCCGATGCAAAAGACGAAGACGAAGAAAAAAAGACACTAAATACGATGACAAAAGAAGCTTATAAAAATAGACGCCTATGGTTTGGGACTGAAACTAGTCCGTATGATCCTCGTTATCAAACCGAAGACATTGGTGATAATGCAATGAGAGCTTCTGAATATGGTATTAAGAATTTGAAAAGAATTTTGCCAAACCTCATAGAATACAGTAAGGAAAATGGTGAAAGCTATGCTGAATTAGAAGAAATGTATTTAGGTCTTGTAGGACAATATAGAAGATATTTAGGGCATGTTACAAAAAATATTGGGGGTATTTACGACACTCCAAAAACGTATGATATGGAAGGTAATCAATTTGAAATTGTACCAAAAGCTATTCAAAAAGACGCTCTTTTATTCTTAAATACTCAACTTTTTACAGCACCTTTATGGCTAATGGATCAAAATGTTCTTTCCAAAATAAAACCAGAAAATGGACTTGAATCTATCAAATCCATGCAAGATGCGGCACTTTCTAGCCTTTTGGCAGGAGACCGAGCAGTTAGATTAATGGAAAGTGGTGCGGCTAGTGGTAGTCATTATTCATTAGATGAAATGATGACTGACTTAAAAAATGGAATTTTCTCAGAATTGAAATCAAAAACCAGCATTGATATTTATAGACGAAATGTCCAAAAACTTTTGGTGGATAAGGTTATAGTTTTATTAAAGCCAGGAATGACCACTGTGAGGTCCGTTCCTGTTGGTGTAACTTATGGTTTTGTTAACAAAATAGTAAATTTAGCTCAAACAGATTTGCCTTCAATAGCCAGAGCTCAGCTTAGTGGTCTTAGAGGAGAGTTAAGGAGTGCATCCCCTAGAATAACTGATCGACTAAGTAAGCAACACGTTCAAGATTTAATTGCGAGGATTGATCAAGCCTTAGATCCTAAATAAAGAATTTATTTTTTAGATTTTATAAAACACCTAATCTTACAGATTGGGTGTTTTATTTTTTTAACCCTAGATTTTATTATTTCGAAAACTTGAATAAAAATTAGTTAGAGAATTAATAAGATTTTCAAATTGTTTTGAAGAATAAATCCTTCAATAACTTCCTGTTATTTTTTTTTAGCTATATTGGTATTTAAATTACCATTTAAAACAACCTAAGCAATGAGCTCATTCAAAATTTATTTCCCTATTCCCATCCTTTTACTTTTTATATTTCCTTTACAAGCTCAAAATATTAAAGTTTTAAAAGGAGGAACATTAATTGACGGTTTTGGTGGGCCGCCAATATTAAACAGTGTTATAATAATAGAAGGTAAAAAAATAAAAGCAGTTGGTAGAATTGGAGAGATTGAGATTCCTATTAATTCTGAAATTATTTCTACCGAAGGAATGAGTGTTTTGCCTGGTCTATGGGATATGCATGTGCATTTGATGATTAATGGACACAGCAACTATGCACATTGGGATAGTACTTATATTTCCAAATTTGAATCCATAATAATGCCTTCTTCTGCACATCAACTCTTAATGGCAGGTGTAACTTCTGCAAGAGATTTAGGGGCACCCCTAGAGGCTAGTATCAAAGTTAGAGATCGAATAAATAAAGGGGAAATCCCAGGACCCAGTATTTATGTTTCTGGCCCGTTTTTACAGCACCGGCCCTACCCAAAAACGGAAGAATTTAGATGGGGAATTTATGGGGAAAAAGACGCCAGAGAGAAAGTAAGAAAACTAGCAAACGCAGGTGTAAACTGCATAAAGCTAATTGACCATGATGAAATGACACTAGAAGAAGCAAAGGCAATAGTGGATGAAGCACATAAATATAAATTACCAGTGGTGGCACATTCACACCGACCAAACGAAATACGTGTTGGTCTTGAAATTGGGGTAGATTGCTTTGAACATACAGGACTTTCTTCGGCTCCTGAATATCCCGAGGATATTATGAAAGCGTTAAAGGAACGTACCGCAAAAATGAATTTGGGGCCACTTTTTTGGACACCCACGGTAGAGGGGCTTTATAATTTTGAATATGTAAGAGCTAATCCTGAAAAATTGGATGACCCATCTTGGCATTTAGGACTCCCAAGCGACATTATTGCCGATATAAAATCTTCATTAAAATACCCTGGTAGAATGCCTTATTTCCAACTAACGCCAATTAGAAAGCCTACATTGACTAAAAAAATGCAACAATTGAAAGAATCTGGGGCTGTTTTATTAATTGGAACAGATAGTGGAATTCCCATGAAATTCCACAGTCAAAGCACTTGGAATGAATTAGATATATGGGTAAATAAAATGGGATTTGATCCTTTATATGCTATTAAAGCCGCTACTTATTGGCCAGCACTTGCAATGAAAGTTGATAACGAATATGGCACAATTTCAGAAGGGAAATATGCTGATATTATCGCAGTAAAAGGGGATGTATTACGTTATATTTCATTGCTACAAGATGTTAACATGGTAATTAAGCATGGAAACCGTGTAAAGTAGTCTATATGAAATTTTAAAATAAATTTTTAAAAAGATTCTACCTTTCCAAAAACTCGTTCTAGCGATTTTGTTTCTTGTAGGTAAAATGCCCCTGGAGTAAGATGTGTAAATTATTTAAAATCTCGAACCAAATGGGGATAGTCGTGATATCCTAACTCCAATGCAATGCTCATCCAATCTTTTGTTGGTTGAGCATTTTTTTTAAATTTCATGACTTTTTCAAAGCGAGAAATTCTTGCGTACATTTTTGGACTAATTCCTTCACGTACCATAAACTGTCTATAAAACTAACGTTGACAAAGACTTGCTTAATCCGATAACCAATCAAAAGAATGTTTTCCAGGATTGTTTAGTAAGTAATGCGAATTAAGGGTTGAAACTGTTCATAAAAAAGTTATAAAATGTGAAAAAAAAGAGGATAATTGTTAGGTTAAGTACCTGATAATCAGTATATTTACAGTATTACCAAATACTAGCAAACATACATGATTAATCAGAATACTCAGACAATATTAGTGAAAATTTACTTACTTGTTTGTGAAAAATTTGAATCCGAGTTGCAATTTCATTGTCAAAGGTTTTCCAATAATAACTCACCAATCTTTACTGACCAAGAAGTTATTACAATTTATCTCTTTTGTGTTCATGTTGAAAAACGTTTTAAAATAAAAGATATGCACCAATTTAT
>JANOMP010000148.1:0-17618 GCA_031420365.1 Cytophagaceae bacterium | reverse complement strand
GAATATTTTTTGGGAAGAAGACAAAGAGATTTTAAGAACTATGCTTTTTCATACTATTAAAGATTTTCCAGAGTCTGGAAATGTGCAAATAGAAATTCTGGATGATGTATGGGAAGAGAGTAAAGAATTTTTAAAAGTTTTGTTTTGTGAAACGGTAAAAGAAGATAAACAATTAATGACTTACCTAGTACCAATCCTGAAAAATTGGGAGATGGATAGAATCATAGAAACAGACAGGATTTTGCTCAAGATGGCAACCATCGAGCTAATTAATTTTCCAAGTATTCCTATTAAAGTAACCATAAATGAAGTCATTGAAATTTCTAAAAATTTTAGCTCTTTAAAAAGTGGTCAGTTTATAAATGGAATTTTAGATTCTTTAATTAAAGATTTAACTGAGAAAGGAATAATTAAGAAATCGGGAAGAGGAATGTTAGATAATAAATAGTTTAAAAAGTATTTGTCTATAGATTTTTTTTAAGGTAATTTTATACAACATATTATAATATAATGAATAGTTCATCAAAATCGTTAATCGCATTTTTAGCTGGCTTGGCAGCTGGAGCAGTTATTGGTATACTTTATGCACCTGAAAAAGGAGAAGTAACTAGAGAAAAACTTGGTAGCAAGTTATTCCAATATCAATCTCAATTGCAAAACTTTATTGCCGACTTGATAGAAAGGGGAGAAGAGGTTGCTGATGAAATGTCTGGAGGTGACAGCGAAGCAAAAGCGGAAGGACAAAAAGTTGTAAACGAAGCGAGGCAAAAAGCAGAACGACTTTTAGAAGATGTAGAAAGCCTTATGAATCAAATCAAATCTAAAGCCTAATATTTGTGAAAAAAATATATTTTTTAATATTTTTTGGTGGATTTGTTTTTTTTGCTTGTTCAGAATCCGATTCAACAAAAAGAAAATCAAATAGTGCATTGAGCGATTCAGCCACAATTGAATTTATTAATACAACACATGATTTTGGGGTAATAAATGAAGGCGAAAAGGTATCTACAATTTTTAAATTTAAAAACGTAGGTTCTATGCCTCTCGAAATTTATAATGTGGAAGTTTCATGTGGCTGCACTGTAGCTGAAAAGCCTGAAAAGCCTGTGGGTTCAGGTCAATCTGGAGAGATTAAAGTAGAGTTTAATAGCACAGGAAAAGTAGGAGTTAATAAAAAATTCGTGACTATAGTATCAAATGCTACTAATGCTAGCGAAGTAGTAAGTTTTAATGTAACAGTAAACAAAATAAACGAAAATAAATAAAGATGATTTTTTTACAAGCATCCGGTGGAGCAGGCAACTACAGTTTTTTGATTTTAATGGTCGGAATGTTTGCGGTCATGTATTTTTTTATGATCAGACCACAGCAAAAAAAGCAAAAAGAGCAACAAAAAATGGTAACGGAACTTAAGGCAGGCGATGAAATAATTACAGCAGGTGGATTGCATGGAAAAGTTTTATCTAATGATGGGGACACAATAACCATTGCAGCGGGCGGTGGTGCAAGATTAACTTTTGAAAAATCTTCAATTACCAAAAAAAAATAACTAATTAAATTTTGTCAGCCTCAGCTAGAAATACCAAATCAATTCCTCTAAAAGATGCTTTCGAGACATTTTTGAAATCCTATAACCTCAAAGCTAAGTTTAACGAAACTTATTTAGTGGCATATTGGGAAAATATTATGGGGAATTCAATTGCCAAACGAACTGACAAAATTTATATTAAGAATGGAGTTTTGTTTCTTAGAATTTCTTCTTCTTCTTTAAGCCAAGAATTAGTACTAGCAAAATCTAAGATTATTAACTTATTAAATTCCGAATTAGGAGAAGAAATAATCAAAGAAATAGTATTTATTTGAGATGCTTGTTCCTCCACCATATATTAAAAGAGGAGATCTAGTAGCTATAACTGCTCCTGCTAGTAAATTGGACGTAAAATCATTGGAAATTTCTTTAGAAATACTGCAAAATGATTGGGGTCTGAAAGTTTTGGTTGGCTCAACCGTAGGAAAAAGTTTTAATGGCTTTTCTGATACAGATATTAATCGAAAAAATGAACTGCAAGATTTTTTGGATGATCCTTCCATAAAACTTATTTTTTCTGCAAGGGGAGGGTACGGTTGTTCAAAAATAATTGATAGCCTTAATTTTGATAAATTCAAAAATATACCCAAATGGGTTTGTGGGTTTTCAGATTTAACCGCCCTTTTATTAGAAATTAATTCTTTAGGCTTCCAAGCTATTCATGGTGTTATGGCAAAAACCATGACTTTTGATTCAGATTCAAACCTCTCCCTAAAAAAATTACTTTTTGGTGAGAAAACAAATTATAAATTTAAATATAGTCAATTAAATATATTAGGAAAAGGAATAGGAGAAGCTATTGGTGGTAATTTAGCTTTATTAGTTCATAGCATAGGCTCTCAATCTGATATTTCTTATGATGGAAAAATCCTTTTTTTAGAAGATATTTCAGAATATTATTACAATTTAGATAGAATGATGCTTCAACTTAAACGTGCCGAAAAATTTAAAAAATTGCAGGGATTGGTGATTGGAGACTTTTCAGATTGTAAAGAAAACGATATTCCTTTTGGCAAAAATCATGAAGAAATTATCTTAGAGCATATCTCAGAATTTAGTTTTCCTGTTGCTTTTAAATTTGCGTTTGGGCACGAGAAAAAAAATTTAGCAATTAGAATGGGAGAGACTTTAAAAATAGACGTAAATAAACAGTTTGTAAGTTTGAAGTCAATATAATCTATGAACAAATTTGATTTTAAAAAATACCATGTAAAGGCAATGAATGCCCAAAATGAAGAAGAAAAAGCAAGAATTAATATAGAGTTAAAAGAATATTACGCCACACTTTCTGAAGAAGACAAAACAATTTTTAATGAAGAATTGCAGTCTTTCTTAATTAGAGAAATGGCAAATATAAAATCCATTTATAATGGGGTCTCAAAAAATTAAAAAACAAGAAATATTTTTTAATAGAAAGTTAGGCAAATTTTTAAAAGGTGTAGGTTAAACTTATGTTTTTTCATCGAAAGAAGAATTTCTAATCATTTTTATTTTTTCAATTTCTTTGATTATTTAGAAAAATAATAATCCTAGATTTTGAGTGTATAATATGTGCTAACGTTAAAGCATAATTCATTAATTTTGTAATTTATTTTAATATATTAATAGTTTTTATGAGTCAAGCTTCCGCTTCAGCTACCACTTTACAAGATATTATCAGTCATGCAAAGGAATATGGTTTTGTTTTTCCTTCTTCTGAAATCTACGATGGATTACAAGCCGTTTACGATTATGGGCAAAATGGTGTTGAGTTAAAAAATAACTTAAAGCAAGTATGGTGGAAAGCCATGACACAGCTTAATGACAATATTGTGGGTATTGATGCCGCAATTTTTATGCATCCACATACATGGAAAGCCTCTGGTCACGTAGACGGATTTAACGATCCGATGATAGATAATAAAGATTCAAAGAAAAGATATAGAGCTGATCAGCTGTTAGAGGGTAAAGCAGAAGAATATGAAGCTAATGGTGAACCTGAGAAAGCAGCCTCTTTGTTGGCAAAAATGGGTGCTTTGCTAGGTGCTGAAAAGTTGGAAGAAGTAAGAGAGCTAATTATTGAAGAAAAAATTGTTTGTCCTATTTCTAAAACATTAAATTGGACGGAAGTTCGTCAATTTAACTTAATGTTTTCTACACAAGTTGGTTCAGTAGCTGAAGATTCCAGTAATATTTATTTAAGACCAGAAACAGCACAAGGAATATTTGTTAATTTCTTAAATGTTCAAAAGTCTGGTAGAATGAAAGTGCCTTTTGGTATAGCTCAAATTGGGAAAGCTTTTAGAAATGAGATAGTAGCACGTCAGTTTATTTTTAGAATGCGTGAGTTTGAACAAATGGAAATGCAATTTTTTATAAAACCTGGTACCGAAATGGATTGGTATAAAAATTGGAAAGAAATACGTTTGAAATTTCACAAAGCCATAGGTTTACCTGCTGAAAAATTAAAGTTTCATGATCACGATAAGTTGGCTCATTATGCCAATGCTGCAGTGGATATTGAATTTCAGTTTCCATTTGGTTTCAGAGAAATAGAGGGTATACATTCAAGGACTGATTTTGATTTAAAAAATCATCAAGTATTATCGAAAAAGAAATTACAATATTTTGATCCGGAGCTGGGCGAGGATGGTAAAGCAATAGGGAACTATATACCCTATGTTGTAGAAACTTCTGTTGGAGCCGATAGATTATTTCTTGCGGTATTTTGTAATGCATTTACCCAAGAAACAGGTGAAAAGGAAAGAATATATCTGAAGCTTCATCCCGCATTATCGCCTATTAAAGCAGCCGTTTTGCCTTTAGTTAAAAAAGATGGACTAGCTGAAAAGGCACAAGAAATTGCAAATTCGCTTAAATCAAGTTTTAAGACTGTTTATGATGATGGAGGAGCTATTGGCAAACGATATACTAGACAAGATTTGATTGGTACACCTTTCTGCATAGCTGTTGATTATGAAACCATGGAAAATGATACCGTAACCATACGACATAGGGATAGCATGGAACAAGAGCGGGTTTCTATTTCTGAATTAAAAGAAAAAATCGGTTATCAGGTTGCAATGGAAAGGATTCTAGAAATGATTTGAAAAAGCAAAAATTTAGTATTTTTAATAAGAATAAATTTTTATTTCTTATTATTTGAAAGATTATTTTAAGAAAAAAAACTATTTTTGGTTTTAAAAGTTTAAAAAAATAATCAAAATATTCAAATTTATTTAATTATGATGCGTTTTCTTACATTTTTTAGTTTATTTATTTTTCCATTATTATCTTTTTCACAAGTAGATTCAACTAAAAAAAATCCTGATGAATTCAACTTTGATGATTTTGGTAATGCAGATGAAAATAAAATCAAAATTTATTGTACTCAAAAAGTTAATTATTTATCACCTTCAAGATTTGTTTCTGTAGGATATGAATCGGTTTTGCCTTTTCATTTAACCTCTAGTGGTTCTCATAAATTCAGTGAAAGTATAAAAAATGTAGATTCACATGTGAATAGATTTTCGGGACTTAGACTTGGTCTAAATGCTCCTGTTATCTCAAGGTCAAATATCATTGCTACTTTAGGCCTATCATTTTGGAATACTGGTCTTGATTTTAAAAACCCCGAGAAGTCAACCTTATTTTCAAGTCTTTCGTCTTTAAATAGTACTGGAATTACTACCACTATTTTTAAACCATTTAACATAAAGAATTTTCTAATTATTCAAGCTAGTGCAGATGTAAATGGGAATTATCAAAATTTAAGTGAAATAAATAGTAAAGGCTTAACATACAGTGCAACAGCTATTTATGGATGGAAAAAAGATGATAATTTTATGTGGGGGCTAGGCTTGAGCCGTACCTATAGAGCGGGGCAAGTAATACATGTGCCCGCCATTTTGTACAATAGAACGTTTAGTAAAAAATGGGGGTTAGAGGCAGTATTGCCTGCAAAAGCTAATTTAAGAAGAAATTTTAACCCAAATTCATTTTTAATGCTAGGTTATGAAATTGAAGGGAATACTTATTATTTAGGACAAGTAAATAATATGGATACCTATTTAAGAAGAGGAGAAATGAAGCCTAGAATTACTTTCGAAAAGAAATTAAAAGGCTTTATTTGGATTTCTGCCCAAGCTGGTTGGAGATATAATTGGCGTTTTGATGGTTTTGCAAATCAAAATCCTGTAAAAGATGAAAAACCTATTTTTACTAATACTTTGGGTAATCCTTTGTATTTTAATTTAAGTTTAAATTTTGTAAGTCCATAAAAAAAGGCAGAATTTCAATTCTGCCTTTTCCTTAAAGAAAGTAATTTCTTAGCTTTTCTTTATTTGTCTTTTCCAAACATCAGTTCTTCCAAAAAGAGAAACTCCAATAAATCCTCTAACCTCTAGTGTGTTTTCTTCAATAAGTTTCATTTCACATGAATAATCGTTGCCATTTTTTGGATCATAAATTCTTCCTTCTTCCCATTTATTATCTCCTTTGAAGACGAAATCTCTTAGATTTTCTAATCCTTTCAAAGTACGAAACTGAAGTTTTTCATCAGGATTGTTAATGTCAGTTCGGGGTTTTCCAGCTGTGTCATTTGGAATTTTAAGCCAAACCACCTTCCCAAAATATTTTTCTCCTTTTTTGTAAATCTGAACCATTCCGGTGCCTTCTCCATTTTTCCAAACACCAATAATTGTATCAGGGTTTTGGGCAAAAAGTGTTGAAACGGTAAAATTAATTAGAATTGTTAAAACAATAGATTTGGAATAATTTTGCATAAGTTTAATTAGTTTTTTTGTAAACTAGGATTTTGTAAATTTTGTTTTTTAGTTTCTTTATTCGTTTAATTCAAGTTTTGAATCGAACGAATTTACGAAAATAATCAAGTGGAGTTAGATTTTTTAATTTTTTATAAATTATTAAATTCATTTATTTTTTTTGGAACTGATAATTTCTATTTATCAGGTGGTCCATTAAATATTAATCTTGAAGAAAGATATCTGTTTTCAAAACCACAGCCAATATTTTTAGTGGAGGTTTGAGCAAGGTTTAAAATAGTAAAATTATCATTATTCCTGCCAAAACCACCAACTCTGGTAATTTGATAACAATTATTAGCCGTAACTTTTACATTCTTAAATCCTTCAAAAGCTTCTAAATGAGAAGAGGAAAGCTTAGTTTTTTTTTAACAAAATTGCAATTACTCAATGCCAACTGCCCCTCATCAGTTTTAATCATTGCATCAACATAACACTCATCAGACAAAAAGTCGTAAACAATTATAGTAGTTTTTTGTGATCCCATATTAAAGTACCAAAAATAAAAAGGAAAGTATAATTTGCAAAAATGGCTTGCACCCCCTAATGTTTTGGTTTTAAAATACAAGAATAGTTTATTTTTCGTATATTATTTTTTTAGTAACGATTTGAGATTAAAAAATGAATCTAAATTGTTATTACATTTGTATAAAATAGTAGTTGCATTTTAATAATTTAGTTTGAATTCAGCAAAAAATACTCATTGGTTGCTAATTTTTTTTTAGTGAATAGTCAATAACCATAATATGAAATATTTAATAGTGTTGTTTTTGTTTTTTCTTAGTTGTAAAAAGAAGGACTTTGGATACACTCTAAATTTTGGTCTTTATGGCGGTATAGGGTCTAATATCCATACTTCTATGAATGTTTCAGCTCAAAAAACTAATTTTGAATTCGCCTGTGCTGTTGCACATATAAATGAAAATCTATTGCTTTCTACTAATAAAACATTTAAAAAAGTAGGAATATTTCAATTTCAACATGGAACTGTTATGAAGGACCACGACCTAAAGAATGACATAAAATCGGCATTATTTACTTTTGAAATTAAAAATAAATATGTAAAAGTGTTTATAGTGAATTTGGAAGATTCGTCTAAAATTGGTACTTACGAATTTGAATTTGGAGTTGATAATAAAGTGTTTAAATGTGCTTAAATATTCGTTTTTTAATATTATATTGTCTCATTCATTACATTCTATTTCTTTTAAATTTCTTTTGTTAATACTTTTTAAACTTTAATATTAATTTAATGTATAAGCTTATTTTATTTATAGCTATTTATAGTTTCCATTTTTGTGAGGCTCAAAAATCCTATTCTTTAGAGGATTCTTTGAGAGGCTCTGTGACGAAGGAAAGAGTATGGTGGGATTTAATTCATTATAGTTTAAAAGTTAACGTGGATATTAAACAAAAGTTTATTTCAGGAGAGAATGTAATTAGGTACAAAGTGCTTTCTTCTCAACAGGTATTACAACTTGATTTACAAGAACCGATGATTATTAAAAGTGTTTTACAAGATGGGTTAGTTTTGAATTTTGAAAAAAAAGGCAAAAATGCTTATTTTATTCTATTGAAAAAAGCTCAAAAAATAGGAAATAAGGAAACTTTAGTAGTTGAATTTGAAGGTCATCCAAAAACCGCGGTTAGGGCTCCATGGGATGGTGGTTTTTCTTGGTCAAAGGATGAAAAAGGAAGAGATTTTGTTGCTACATCTTGTCAAGAGTTAGGCTCTAGCGTTTGGTGGCCTTGTAAAGACCACATGTATGATGAACCAGACAGTATGAGGATGTCTGTTACAGTGCCTGACAGTCTTTGGGATATTTCAAATGGAAGAATGACTAAAATGTGTATTAATGCTAATGGAAGCCGAACTACAGATTGGGAAATTAGGAATCCTATTAATAATTATGGTGTAAATATTAACATTGGAAATTATGTTCATTTCTCTGAAGTATTTGCCGGGGAAAATGGAAATCTTACGATGGATTATTTTGTTTTACCAGAAAATCTTGAAAAAGCTAAGGTACAATTTAAAGACGCCAGCCGAATGATGAAAGCATTTGAGTATTGGTTTGGTCCATATCCATTTTATGAAGACGGGTATAAACTGGTTGAAGTCCCTTATTTAGGAATGGAGCATCAAAGCTCTATAACTTATGGGAATAAATATGCTAATGGATATTTAGGCAAAGACTTGTCAGGAACTGGGTGGGGAAGTAAATGGGATTTCATCATAATTCATGAAAGTGGACATGAATGGTTCGCAAATAATATTACCTATAAAGATATAGCTGATATGTGGATTCATGAAAGTTTTACAAATTATTCAGAAACTTTGTTTACAGAATTTCATTATGGGAAAAAGGCAGGTCAAGATTATGTAATTGGCACTCGGTCAAGTATTAAAAACGATTCGCCAATTATTGGAGTTTATAACTTAAATAAAAAAGGTTCAGTGGATATGTACTCTAAAGGAGGCAATTTGATTCATACTATTCGGCATGTTATCAGTGATGATGATAAATTTAGACAAATATTGCGAGGCTTAAATAAAGAGTTCTATCATCAAACTGTTGATACCAAACAAATTGAAGATTATATTTCGACAAATTCAGGTATAGATTTTTCAAAAGTATTTGATCAATATTTAAGGGATACTAGAGTTCCCAAATTAGAACAAAAAATTACGAAGAACCAAATCAGTTATCGATGGATTAATGTGGTTCCAGAGTTTGAAATGCCATTAAAGGTAACGATTGATGGAATAGAACAGATAATAAAGCCAACTTCTGTTTGGAAAAATATTTCAGGGAATCAATTGTTAATAGATAGGAATTTCTATGTAAAGTAAAATGCTAAATCCGTA
Organism: Cytophagaceae bacterium; assembly: GCA_031420365.1. Classification (GTDB taxonomy): domain Bacteria; phylum Bacteroidota; class Bacteroidia; order Cytophagales; family Spirosomataceae; genus Leadbetterella. Next base: position 8,359 of record JANOMP010000148.1, on the reverse strand, counting down.
TTTTCAGGTTTTTCATGATATTGAGCTTCCGCTGATGCAAAATTATACTTTTAATATTATAAAGTGAACGACAATTTAAGTGTATTTTTGTCTGTATTTTCAGAAAGTTTTGAAAATAATATTTTTTCTAAATTAACTATTAGTTTGATAAAAAAAATTAATACTGAAAATTTGATAAATAGGGAAAATATTATAAATACAAACAATATCATTAAAAACATAAATACTGAAAAAAATGTATGTTTTGAAAGTATTGAATATAAATCTATTGTAATAAAGCCAGTAGTTTCTAATTTGGGTAATAAAATTTCTTTTGTTTTTAAGTATCAAACAAAAGACATAACAAAAAATTACTCTTTGGAGGAAGCCATTTTTCAATTAAAGTTATTAATTGGGAATTGCTTTCTTCATGCTGATTTATACTTAATTTCAAATTCCTATCATTTAATGTTTGATAAGAATGGGAAAAGTAGGCTTTTGCAAAAACAACTTGCTACCAAACGGAATGTTGAGCTTCAGCATGATAAACAAAAGAAAAGGTTGATAGAAGAAGGAGATTTGCTTTTTTTGAAACTTTTAGGGATTTTTACGGAAGAAGGTAAATTAAAAAATGATAAAAGAGATAAGTTTAAGCAAATCAATAAATACTTGGAATTTTTCGCTCAGTCGCTTAAAGAATCCTCCATTGTAAATGATTTTAGAATCGCCGATATGGGATCAGGCAAAGGTTATTTAACTTTTGCGATGTATGATTTCATTTTTAGAATACTTAGAAAAAATGTTAGCGTAATAGGGGTAGAGTTTAGACCAGAAATGGTGAACTTATGTAATGATTTAGCAAAGAAGGCAAATTTTTTAAATCTAAATTTTATTCAAGGTACTATTGAAATCAGCGAAATTGGAAGCCCAAATGTATTGATAGCTTTGCACGCATGTGATACAGCAACAGACGAAGCAATATTTAGAGGAATAAAATTAGGAGCGGAGGTAATAATGATTTCGCCCTGTTGCCATAAACAGATCCGAAAACAATTAAATCCAATAGGTACGAACAAGTCATTTTCGAAATTTGGTATCATTGAGGAGCGTCAAGCTGAGATAGTAACTGATACTATAAGAGCTTTGATATTAGAAAGTTATGGTTATCATACCAAAATTTTTGAATTTATTTCTTCTGAACATACCCCAAAAAACTTGATGATTACTGCTGTTAAAAAGAATTTTTCGGAATCAACTTTTTTGGCTAAAATACAGGAAGTGAAAAGTCTTAAAGAAAGTTTCGGGATACAAGTTCATTATTTAGAAAAATTATTAAATATTGTTTAAAGAGTAAATCTTACAAGCAAATAAAACTCTCCCTAAGTTAGGAAGAGTTTTATTTAATTATTCTTGTTCACTTAGATATCTCTCGGCATCAAGTGCTGCCATGCACCCTGTGCCGGCTGCAGTAACTGCTTGTCTGTAAATTTTGTCAGCCGCATCTCCGCTAACAAAAACACCTTCAATATTAGTTTTTGTTCCACCTTTTTCTCCAATAATATAACCAGCGTCGTCTAGTTCTAAGAAATCTTTAAAAATATCTGTGTTTGGTTTATGTCCAATTGCCACAAAAAATCCTGTTACTGCAATTTCAGATATTTTTCCAGTTTTATTGTTTTTTATTCTAACTCCATCAACTCCTTCTTTTCCTAATATTTCTTCTGTTTCAGTATTAAACATTATCTCAATATTTGGAGTATTCATTACTCGTTTCTGCATAATCTGAGAAGCTCTAAATTCATTTTTGCGGACCAACATTGTGACTTTTTTGCAAAGTTTTGATAGATAATGGGCTTCTTCGCATGCGGTATCCCCAGCACCTACAATAGCCACATCTTGTCCTCTATAAAAAAAGCCGTCGCATACTGCACAAGCCGAAACTCCCATACCATTTAATCTAATTTCAGACTCAATTCCTAACCATTTTGCCGAAGCACCAGTAGAAATAATAATTGCTTCGGCAGTAATTTCATGGATTTCATCAATCAAAACTTTATGTGCAAGAGGCTTGCTGAAGTCTACTTTAGTAGCCATTCCATATCTATTATCCAATCCAAACCTTTCAGCTTGTTTCTTTAGGTCTTCCATCATTTCTGGGCCTTGGATGCCATCTGGATAGCCTGGAAAATTTTCAACATCATTTGTAATTGTTAATTGTCCTCCGGGTTGAGGACCTTGATACATTACCGGCCTTAGTCCTGCTCTTGAAGCATAAATAGCAGCTGTGTAGCCAGCCGGACCCGAGCCCAATATTAAAACTTGAACTTTTTCTGTTGTCATTGAATATCTTTTCTTAATTAATACTTTTTTCAAGGACAAAGTTCGGTATTTTGTTAATTAAATTTATATAAATCTTAAAAACGCTTTTCAGAAATTAATATTTAAATCCTTTTATATGAACTTTAATTCAATTCTTCGGTTTTGTTGTCGATTTAATTCTGAATCATTTTTTACTTTTGGAATACTTTCTCCATAGCCTTTAAAAAACATTCTTTCGGTGGCTATACCTTTTTCTAAGAGAAAATTAACAACTGATTGAGCTCGTTTTTTTGATAGATCCGTATTAGTTTGGTCATTTCCAATGTCGTCCGTATGGCCAGAAATTTCAATTTTTAAATTTGGATTACTTGTTAAAAGATCTTTTAATTTATTCAATTCTATGTTTGATTCTTTCCTTAAAACAGAGGACCCGCTATCAAAAAAAATATTTTGTAATACTTCAGTTGTTTCCTTCTCAATTTTTACTAATTCTAAATCCAACCTCTTGCTTTCGTATTGTTTTGAAAAGTCAAAATTGAGGCTTTTGTACAAATAGTTTTTGCTTTCAATATATAAAACATATTGGCCATCTCCAGGTAAAATAGCCAGATAATCACCTGTGATTGGATCGGATAAGAATTTAGAGATTTTCTCACCAGTTTTTGCATCAACCAATTCTATAGTTGCATAAATTGGTTTATGATTTATTTTATCCAAAACATATCCTTTTAAATAATAAGTTCTATCAATTTTTTCTGAGAGTTCTGCGGGAATCAAGAACTTAAATAGGGTTACTTTTTTATTATTATCTAAAGAATAATAGGCTGTTTTGCCATCTGCGGAAATAAATAAGGAAAGCTCATCATCTGAGGTGTTTATAGGATAGCCCAAGTTGATAGCTTCTTTTACTAAGTTATTTTTTACCGAAGCCAAATAAATATCAAACTTCCCCATGCCTTCTCTTCCATCTGAAGAGAAAAATAGGGAGTATCCATTTGCATGAATAAAGGGAGAAACATCTTCTTTGGGTGTATTAACATTTTGGCCTAGATTAACTGCAGTTTGCCATTTGCCATTTACATCCAATTCACTCATCCAAATGTCTTTTTTGCCAAAACCAAATGGTCTTTCTGATGAAAAATATAATTTTGAACCGTCTGAAGAAAGGCTAGGTTGGGAGTCCCAGTATCTAGAATTTACTTTATCACCTAAATTTTCGGGTTTTGACCAGTTTTCACCTACTTTTTTTGAAATGAACAAATCGCAACTTCCAAATGACTCTCTGCCTTCACAGGAAGTAAAAACCATAATTTTTCCATCGGCAGATATAGTGCATGTTCCTTCATTAAAAGGAGTATTTATTTCGCTTGAAATACTTTTTGGTTTTTGCCAAATATTGTTTTTATTCTCGGTGGTATAGATATTTTCATCGCCTTCCTCATCTCTTGCTGTAAAAAATAGGGTCGAATTGTCGGCAGTTACAGCAGGAAAATATTGTTTAGCCTTGAAATTAATTATGTCATTCAGTGGCTCTGGCTTAATATTTAATGGATTTGCAATGGCATGTATCCCAAACTCGCAAGTTTTTAATTGTTTCTGCAGTTGAGTAAAAACAATAGAGTTTTTATTGGTATTGGCATAAGCTATTGTTAAATATTTTTTTGCTAATTCAAAATCGTGTTGTTCTAATGCTCTCGAGCCTAAATAGGTATAAACTTGAGGATATTTTACTGCGGCAGTCGAATCTTTTGCTAGTAATTTTAGATAATAGAATGATGCTTTTTGAACATTTTTAAAAGATTCGTGTATTTGGGCTACTCTATAATAAGCTTCTATTTTGGAAGAATCTCTTTGAAAGTATTTGTCAAAATTTTCTAATGATGAATCATAGTTCCGTTCTAAAAAATCTTTTTTCCCTTTTTCAAAAAAAATCAATGCTTTTTTATCTTGAGCCAGAAGACTTTTATTGCCTATTATAATTAAAACAGCCACCAGAATGGATGAAAATTTTGACATTAATCGCTTTTATTAAAAATCAAAAACAAAAATTAGTCCAATGTATTATTTTAATAACAACTAATTGAAAAAAGTTAATATTTTGTTATTATTTTTGATTTTACTTATACATTATTTCAGTTTGGATGGATTTTTATCTTTATTTTAAAGCGTTTCATATCATTGGGTTTGTTTCCTGGTTTGCAGGTTTGTTTTATTTAGTTAGAATGTTTGTGTATCATGCAGAGGTAAATTTAAAACCAGAGGCATTGAGAAGTGACTGGAAAAAGCAATTTACATTGATGCAATGGCGTGTTTTTAAGATAATTGCCACTCCAGGGATGATAATAACTTGGATATTTGGGATAATGATGTTGATAATTAATCCTTCGCTTTTTGATCAGAATTGGATAAAAATAAAATTGGTTTTATTGGTTCTTTTGGTTGTCTATCATCTGTATTGTAGAAAAGTAATAAAAAATCAAGAATTAGAGGTTTCAAAAATCTCTTCTTTACGTTTAAGGTTGATTAATGAAATCCCAACTTTATTTTTAGTTTCAATAGTTTTGTTGGCGGTTGTTAAGGATTTTATAAATTTCCTTAAACTTTTTGGAGGTGTGCTAGCCTTTGGAGCTTTATTGTATGTTTTTACTATTTTGTACAAAAAGCAGAGATATAAACAAAATATTTAAAGGCTTAATCGCTATTTTTAAGTGTAAACTAATATGAAATTAACATTAACGTCAATTCTATTTATTTTTAACCATTTATTATTTGGCCAGTTACAAAGTAGTAAATTGCCAATTGTCATAATTAACACCAATGGAAAGTTTATTGTAGATGAACCTAAAGTATTGGTAGAATTTAAAATAATTTTTAATGGTGATGGGAAAGTAAATACTCTTACTGACCCTCCAACCCATTATAACGGTTTTGCCGGTATTGAACTTAGAGGGTCTAGTTCTCAAATGTCCCCAAAAAAACCTTTTGGTATTGAGCTTTGGAATAAAGATGGTGAAGAAAACCCACAAGCTTTGTTAGGGATGCCAAAAGAAACAGATTGGATTTTATTTGCATCATACAACGAAAAAAGTTTAATGCATAATGTGTTCACTATGAGCTTAGGAAGACAGTTGAATATGTATGCTAGTCGCACCAAATACGTAGAATTGGTATTAGATGGAAATTATCAAGGTGTTTATGTTTTAATGGAAAAAATAAAAAGAGACGATAATAGAGTAGCTATTTCGAATTTAAAAGTAGAGGATGTGTCCGGTGACCAACTCACAGGCGGGTATATTTTAAAAATTGACAAAAGTACAGGATCAAATATTGGTAGCTTTAAATCAAAATATCCTAATACTGGCCAGAATTTTTCGACTTACTTTTATGATTCCCCTAAAACAATAAATACAAGTCAAAAAAAATACATATCTGAATATATTGGAAAATTTGAAGATGCAGTAGCTAGTGCCGATTTTAAAGATTCAGAAAAGGGATATAGAAAGTTTATTGACGTCCCTTCATTTATAAAAATTTTTATTTTAAATGAGGTATCAAGAAATATTGATGGGTATAGAATCAGTAGCTTTTTATACAAAGACAGGGATTCCAAAGGTGGAAAGCTGTTTGCTGGCCCACCGTGGGACTATGATATTAGTTATGGAAACGCGAATTATTGCCAAGGATTAAGATATGATCTTTTTGCATATAAATTTAATGAAATTTGTCCAGGAGATTTTTGGCAAGTGCCTTTTTTTTGGCAAAAAATTATCTCTGATAATAATTTTGTAATAGAGTTAAGAACTGAATATTTTAAGCAAAGAAAACCTGGAGGAGTTTTAGACTATGATAGGATTGAGAAAGAAATAAATGCGATGGCCTTGGAGCTAGGAGACGCTCAAATTAGAAATTTTCAAAAATGGCCAATTTTAGGTGTATATGTTTGGCCAAACCCCCAACCCATTTCACGCACTTTTGATGGAGAAGTGGCTGAATTGAAAAACTATGTTTACAATAGACTGATTTGGCTGGATATAAATTTACCTAAAGAGTTTATATTAACGGGTAATGAAATTCCAATTGGAAATTTAGTAGTAAAGGCTTTTCCTAATCCTTTTGTTGATAGAATTACTTTAAATATCGATTCAATAAAAGAAATTGAAGCCAATGTTGAGCTTTTAGATGTAACTGGAAAGTTATTATTTTATGAGAAAATTTTTCTTAAAGAAGGGAAAAATGAAAAAGAAATTTACCTTAATGATTTTCAAAAGTATCAATCAGTAAGCATATTGAAAATTATTACTAAAGAAGGAGAGGTGAAAATGGCTAAATTAGTGAATGGAAATTGAAGGTGAATATTTTAAATTTGTTTAGAAGTTTTTTTCAAGGTAAATCATTCTTTGAGCATCAAAAAAATAAATTATAGATCTTCATTATTTTTAACCATTATTTTATGGGGAATGCCATCTTCAATATAATCTTCTCCAATAGATTGGAAACCGAACGATCCATAAAATTTTTCTAAATAACTTTGTGCTCCAATTTTTACATCTGATTTTCCAAAGTGTATCTCTATTTGATTTAAAGAATATTGAAAGATTATTTTTCCAAAATTTTGGCCCCTCTCAAGTGGTGAACTTACAACCCTACCAACAGAAGAATAATTTTGATAATAAACATCTTTGCTGAAAATTCTTGTATATGCCAATAATTGATTGTTTTCATTAAATGCTAGACAATGAAGTGCATTTTTATCTTTGCCATCAGCATCTAAAAAGACACAATTTTGTTCCACAACAAAAACCTCTTGACGCAAAACCATAATATCGTAAAGTTCATTTACATTTAATGCATGAAAAGGTTTACATTCTAATCGAAGCTTCGACATAATTATTTATTTTTGTAAAAAAAAAGGCATGTTTATAGATATTCATACCCATAATTCAATTTTTGAACCAAATATAAAAAAACATTTTAATTATATTGTTCCAACTAATTTTTCGGAGAAATTTGACTTAAAAAATTTTGAAAACAACCTTGTTTTTTCAGCAGGAATTCATCCTTGGTTTATAAATGATACAGAACTAAAAGAGCAATATTCTTATTTAAGAAAGATTGCTTATTTATCTGAGGTAAAGATAATTGGCGAAGCTGGATTAGATAAATTGAAAGGCTCTGAATTCAGTATACAAGAAGAAATTTTTATTAAGCAAATTAGGTTAGCGGAGGAGGTCCAAAAACCATTAATAATACACTGTGTAAAATCTTTTGCCGAAATGATTGCCATTAAGAAAGTGATAAAGCCAAAAGTACCTTTAATTTTGCATGGCTTTAACAAGAAAGCTGAATTGGCTTTAGAATTAGTTAGTAAAGGTTTTTATTTATCGTTTGGAGAAATCTTATTAAATAGTATTTCAGTTCAAGAAGCTTTACAAGTAGTTGATATGACAAAAGTTTTTTTTGAGACAGATTCATCACCTTGTTCCATACTAGAAATTTATGAAAAGGCATCTCAAATTTTAGGTGTTGAAAGTGATTTGCTGAAGAAAAAGATACAGAAAAATTATTTAGAATTATTTATTTGATGAAAGATTTAGGTTGGTTATCTAGAAGCGAGTTACTTATTGGAAAGCAAAATATTGATATTTTGCAAAATTCACATGTATTAATAGTAGGTTTGGGCGGTGTAGGCTCTTTTGCTGCTGAGTATATTTGTAGAGCTGGAGTTGGGAAAATGACCATTGTTGATGGCGATGTAGTGGATCCTACCAATAGAAATCGGCAACTGCCAGCTTTATTTACTACCCATGGAGTAAGTAAAGCTAAGTGGATGGCTGAAAGACTGAAAGCAATAAATCCGGATGTAGAGTTGACAGTAATAAACGAGTTTCTAAGTCCTGAGCGATGCGAAGAAATATTAAATGAGCATTTTGATTATGTAATGGATTGTATAGATAGTATAACTCCAAAACTTACCTTGTTGAGCGTAGCATACAAAAGCAATAAGAAAATTGTAAGTTCAATGGGTGCGGGAGGAAAAATGGACCCCACAAAAATTAGAGTT
>JANOMP010000147.1:0-5287 GCA_031420365.1 Cytophagaceae bacterium | reverse complement strand
AGTAAATATTGAGCATCACGAGCCTCATAGGCTTTTTGTTGCATTTCTCGCATTCCAAACTCATTTGTGCTGGAGCTTTGGCCTGTTTGGGCGTAGGTTACATGGACTATATCTGGCATAATATTTTACTTAGTATTTTTAAAGTTTGACTAAAGTTTGACTAAAGTTTTTCTAAAGTATTGATTTTAGACAAACTCAAAACCCACTTAGGTTTTCGGTTAGTTCCTTTATTATCAATAGTTTTGTCTTTGTTTTTCATGGCATATAGCAAATTTCTGACTTTGTTTTGTCTTTGTTGTTTGTCTAAAATAGCCGGAAGTATATCTAAAATTAGACGGTCTATATTTTCTTTTGAAGTTTGCTGGTATTGAGTTAGATAATCAAGTATCATTTTTTTATAATGGTCGTCCTTGAATCCTCTGTTTTTTATGTACTGCTCTTTTTCTCCAGCGGCTTTGGCCACACTCCCAGAAATATGAAAATTGGGTTTTCGACCCTCTATTAAGTTCTTTCGCTTAAGTTCTTTTACTTCAGAATCATTTAAGTTTTTGCCTTTGGCAACCTTATCTAACAAAACGATTTCTTGAAGCGTTAAGTCCGAAAGCTTGGCTACTTTGCTAGCGTAGTTTACATCCAGCACTTTACCAATGATACTCACCTGTACTTTGGCATTTTTTATTTCATAGTCTGGCAGAGGAAAATATTTGTGCCGCTGAATGTTGAACATACGTTTTATACCGCTCCCTGTGGTGTCAATCAAATTCAAATTCACCATGGCATTTGCTAAAAATGGATTTCTATATCTTGATTCTGGAGAATCTGATACAATTACATGTTCTACAGATTCAGGTATAAATGTGCCTACATTACTAAATGTCAATATGCCATCCTCCCTTTCTATGACATTTATTTTCCCGTTTAGGGTATAGTCTTGATGTGCTATGCAGTTGTTTAAGGACTCTCTAATAATATAAGGGTCAAACTGGTCCACTTCATCAGGGAATAATGTGCCATTTTTAATGTATCGATACCTCAGATTCCTGATTTTTTGCTGCACCATATTGATACTTAGAATTAAGGGACAACCGAAATGTTCGTAATCTTTCTCAATATTGTCCTTATCTTTTAAAATCCAAGTGATTTTGGCTTGAGCTGGATTTATGAAATGGTCGGACTCAGGCATACCCAATAAAACTATGGCCGCTTTGGTTATTTTACTTTGAATGGTGACTTTGGCTTTGTTTAGAAATACTTCGTCACTCCAGTTTAAAATTTCTGCTTCAATCTTCTTGTTTTTCTCTATGTACTGTTTACGGGCAAAGTCAATAGCTTCTTTCGATAAATCATTTATGGTAGCATCTGCAATTATACTAGCTGACCAATCTAAAGCGGTGTTTTGTATACGTATCCTATCTCTTTCATTGTCATGCAAAGCGCCTAAGCTTTCGCCATCTCTACCATAGTAGTGGCCTTTCCAAGAAACTGGATGACCTTGAGGAGCTGCTGGTATTTTTATGAGTATTGCAGCCTTGTTTTCTTTTTTTACTCTTTCTACAAATTCAAAGGACATTCGTGGACTGGTGTGCTGGGCCATTTCATTTTTATAACTGTTTAGCTGCTCATCGTTTATTGTAGTACCGACTAATGATTTATCGTTTTTTACACCAAACACAAGCCAGGCAAAAGCTTGACCTTTCAGATTGGCTTCATTACTCAATGCTGAAAAATATTGGCCTAGTTTATCTAAGCTATACTGGTTTTTGGCCTCTTTAAATTCCACTACTTCTGTTTCAGTTGGTAGCGTGAGAAGGTCATTTAGTATATTTTCAAAATTGTCCATAATAGCAAATCAATTGGGAGTAAATAATAAAATCAGTTGTCGTTTGGCCATTTTTAAACTTCATTATTCAAATTATACTTATCCTCTATAACTTTAATTTCAGTCTTTATAGAATTGTAGGTTTCTCTGTTATCATCATTCAATATTGAACCATCACCAAAATCAAAAGCAAATGGAAGTTCGCTCTTCAACTTGAAGTAATTTTTTAAGTCAACTTCAAAGCTGCCCAACCAAACTAAGGTTTCATTTAATTGAATTATTTCATTCTTTTGAAAATCAGGGTCATGGATGGTTTGATAATTTGATTTGAGAATTTTAATCTGATTTATAATATCTTTTACATAATCATATTTTTCAATAGACTTAAATTTAAAAAAAATTGAACTACAATTAACTATTCTACTAGAATTATTAATGTCATTTAATTCATATTTTCCATAAATAGAAATTAGGTTTTCAATTTTGTTAATCATTATTCTTTGATACCCTTTTTCAATTATGTTATTTTCATTAAAAAAGGATATTGTATTAGTCAGTCCTTTGTAAATTTCAATGTATTTATTCGAGAAGTTAATTTTTTTAAGGTCTAAATTTTCTCTGTGTTGTAAACCACCTGTCAAAATTGAGCTTTTTTCTTCAGGTACAATCAAGTCTAATTCATGAATTTTTACTTCAAGTTTATTTAAAGACACCATGGAATCCTCAAATATCACCTTCTCAAAGTCTTTTCTTTTATCCTCGATCCTTTGCTCTATCTGCAAATAAATGGTATAAGCCAACAAACAGGATCCAATAAAACTAAAGTACGGCCCCAAGATACCTCCTATAGTATCTCCAATTTCATTTGAATCCGCTCTACCTAAATCTAAGCCTAAGGATACCAGGGTAACGATTAATGGCAGAAATAAACCCAAAAGCGTCAGGCCGATGAATATACATAAAATGGTTTTCCAATGTTTCATTAAATTAGTTGATTATTTGTGATTCGAATATTCTAAAAAATCTAATAAACAAATACATTTCCGATAAGCAGATGAATATTTATCTTCATTTTCACCGAAGGTTTGCCAATGCTCTTTTAAAAAATCTTTTAAGACTTTCGTATCAATTTTGTCAAGACTCAAATAAGGAATCCAATGAATTATATGCGAAATAGATTCTGTTAAAATCAAATCTTCTAAAAAATTATATTTTGAAACATTTTTTAAATTATTTTCTAAGTTTGAATCAACTCGGTAATCGTTGATATTTATGTTTTGAGAGTTTTTTAAAGTATCAAATCGGCCTTTATGAGTTTTTAAAGAGTTATCAATATTTAAATTATCGGTAGCTTTTTGATATTTAAAGAATGGGATGAATACTTTCAATCTTACCATATTAGGTAGTACCTCTTCAACAATAGATTGATATATACTTTTGGGCAAATTGTCAAAAAGAATGTCTTTCATTAGATCCTTTCCTTTTAGGCCAATTACCCCGTTAATATCTAACGTTGAAATATTTTCAAGTTTGGAAACATTACCAAACCCCACAACGACTTCTAAATCAGTAATATTCTCCAATTCCTCGATGCCATTTACATAGATTTTCTTTTTTGGATTCGTGCTGGCAACAAATTCAAAAACCATTTCTTGAAGATACCTCAGCATTTTTACTGACAAAGTTCTTGGAATCTCGGAAAGAACTTCCCAAATTTCTTTGTAATCGTGTGCTTTAATTTTAATTAAAGGAATCGTCACTGAATTCCCAGTGTAACTAGCTGATTCTATGCTTGGTGGACAAGGATTTTTTTGCCATTCCACAAAAAATAACCTATTTTGAAGTTTATCGGTATGTAATAGGTCTTTATCTAAGCAAGAAATCAAATTCTTTAAAACAATTTCAATATTAGGGTCTGATAGTGAATAGCCTATAAATATTATAGGATATTCTGCAAACAAGGTTAATAGTTTTGCATTTAGATAATGATCGTTGTCGATAAAACCGTCATAATCTTTAGAAGTAACAATTAAAGTTTCAGGCTTAGAAGTACAACCATGAATTTTGTATAATTCACCAATTGATTTATGATCTGCAAAAATTGCTTCTTTTTGACCAATTTGAACTTGGAAGTCAGGAAATGTTTCTTGTAAAAAATTATCCCAATTTGTTGTTAAGATTCCACTTATTACGGCTTGTGACAATAATTCAATCTCAAGTTCTAATTCTGTTTTGTAATTTTTTACAGTTTCAACATATCTCGCCAATTCAATTTTAAATGCAGTTTCAATGTCATTTTCTGCGATTTTTCCATATATTTTTCTACTAGATTCATATTCATCGGACTGCCACCAATACTCGTGAAATTCTGATGCTATCATAGTTGCAATTTTCAATGGATCCTTTGAGCATTTGGAGGAATAATAACCAAATTTACTTTTATAACAGTTTTTGTTTATATCTACAAACTCTTTAAGTAGATCCATCCAAGTTGGAATCCCACAATATTTTATTGAAACTCCAGAACCCACAAATAAAAATGGTGGAGTATCTGAAAGTTTTAATTTTTGCAAGAATTTTTCTTTAAAAATATCTTCCTTGGTTTTGTTATCGGTCATCCTTTCTTCTTTTTAGTTTTCTTAGCACCCTCAAACAACGTCCCCCTATTCTTCTCCTCCTCAATCATTTTCTCATAGAGTTTAAATAAATACTCCAACCGCTCTTCGTCTGATTCGAAGGGCTTATCTCGGTAGCAGCGTTCTATGGCCAAGTCGTTTTGGCGGTGGGCTTCACGTAGGCCATCGGGCATTTTGTCGGGGTCGTAGAGTTGAGCCAGTGTTTTCTCGCTATGGGCTTCTCTTTCCTCTAATATTTTATATACATGTTTTTCTAATTCTTGCTTTTGGCCTTCGGTGATGGATGGAAAAGGGAAGGTGTTATATCCCAAAGACGAAGAATATCTAATCCTTGTTTCTAGGCTTCCACAAACAGATTTAATCCAAGCAAGGTGTATTCTTGATGATAATATACTAAATGTAAATGGATTGGCATCACAAATTACACTCGCAGAATTACTTACAATGTATTTTTCAGTTAAAAAACCAACTGGCAAATACTCTCTTTGCTCGGAAGTTGTCAAAGGAATGATTATTGCTGTTGCAGCTTTATATCTGATTTCTCCAAAAAGGTGCGGAGTAAGGGCAAGTTTTTTAGTAGCAATTTTATTACTCTTGAGTCTCATTTTTCTTACTTCATCTACTCTCCGTTGAATCTCAGGTATTTGAGAAATAATATTTAAATCATTATTTTCAATCCAAAAACAAAATCTTTCGTATCCATATAAAAATTCATCTGTCCCAATAAAATGTTTTAAATATTTTTCAAGTTGAAAATTCTCTTTTACCAATTTATTTTTTTCATCTTCTGAAAGAATCAAATTGCCCCCATCAACGGTTTTAGTCCCGTAAT
>JANOMP010000146.1:0-2541 GCA_031420365.1 Cytophagaceae bacterium | reverse complement strand
TATCATGCTTATTAAGTGCATGCAAAGCATCGTACTTTTCGGCTGCAATCGAAAGATATTCTTCTTTTGTCATTTTATAGGAAAGTTAGTTTCACAAATTTAACTTATTTTTGTTAAACGACAATTTGGGATGCACCCATGATAATCTTATTGCTAGCCTAAAAATAAAGAACCCAATTCTTTGTATATCAAAGACTTGGGTTCTTGTGCAATTGAAACAATGGAAAATACTTTCCAACAACATTCATTTTAGCCCGCCAAAATTGGGGTAAAAAAGTTTCTTTAACTACTATTAAGGTATTCTTTCTTTACGTATTATTCCTTCTTTTTCGGAAAACACATAAACTCGGGCTGTTATTGAGCCATCCAAGACAAATCTTCTAGCCCTATCAGGTGAGATACGTTCTTTTTTATTTGCATCTAAAATTGGTTTTCCATCTTCCCAGCCATCAAAAGTGAGTTTATAAGGACTGTTTCGCTTTGTAGGCTTAATATATAGCCTATCGGCAATCACATCATCCCAGCAACCCTCTACTTTTTTATAAATCGGAAACGATTCATTTGAAATTGTTTTAAAAAGAATTAGATCACTTGAATAAAGGGCATAAGTGTAAGTAGAATCCAGACCAAAAGAATAATCAATGTATGTTAACATCTCCCATTTTTTCTCAGGGTATTTTGACAGATCTTCTCTTACTACTACAATACCAATATCATTCTTAAAACCATCTGCTTTTTTGGGCTTCTGTTATATATTCTCTTATTATCGCTTTCTCTAAAGTGTTTAAAGGCCTTTTTTTGCAGTTTTCTTGAGCTGATATAGGGAAAATCAAAAGGGTGAAAATAAAAGTGAATACTTTTTTCATTGAAATAGTTTTGTTTCTCAGTTTATGAAGAAGTTTGGATTAAAAACTGTTGGTGTTAACAGCAGGTAAATATAAATAAAAAAGGAATTTGGTATCATTTCAAATCCCTTTATTTTTTTAGTATTATTTTATGTTTGGATTTAAATATTTTTACTTTGGAAAAAAGTATTCTTTGGGTTGCTTAATTTGCCTCCTTTCACATCTCATCGTGTTCATTAGCTTAGCAAAGCTAAGGATTTAAAAAAGTAATCTTTTTGAAAAAAACATGCCATTGATTTTCCAAGGCTTTGTGTTTTTTAATGGGTCAAAGCTTTTTCGTAGCCCGTATTGTCGAAAGTGATTTGCTTCGAACCTCCTATAAATCCATTCCCTGAAATATTTTCTCCAAAATTAAAATCTGAAATATTTTTTCTGTTTTTCCGCAAATTGGGGTGCAACTCCTAAGCGGTTTGCCATTAGAATATTGTGTAATTTTTTTCTTATCATTAAAAATTACCACAATAGAATCTGCACTTTCAGCAAAATGGCTTATTGGGGTTTTTCAATAGATTTTTGAACAAAAGAGCTTTTAAACTTAATCATAACATTCTAAACTAGTTTGTTCTTTGGGAAAACTTTGATTTAAATCGTATAAGAGCTATGTTTTTTACTTTGAAAAAAAATTGGTCCTATTGGAAAATAGGCAATTAAATAAACAAAGGACAAAATAATACTTCCTAAATTAATAATAATCTGAAAATAGTTGAATGGTCTTTGAAGACAGAAACGAGGTTTGAAAAAATTTGATACCAGTTCAGCAAATTTCAGAATAAAAACCAAGCCTCAAAGAACGCCAAGGCTTGGTTTTTTAAGAAGCTAAATCCGTGAGCTAATAAATAGGAACCTTTTAAATGTCCTTTAAATTGATAAAATATATCAAAATTCTTTTATTACTTGAATCCACGCATGAGTCCACTCATAGGCATTACTAATATCTTAATTTTCTCACTCAAAACTAACTATTGTACACAGTTTCCTTTTATTGTAAAAAAAAATCCATTTTTGTACTTGGAGTAAATATGATACAAGACTGCTAATACGTCATAACTTTATAATTCTGGAAATTTAATCGATTTACATCTTTTAAGGATTAAGTTAAAACATATCGAAATAGCCATGATTAATATAATTTTGAGACATTCCAAATAATATCATGAAAATAAAGAACAATCCAAAATGAATAAAAAAAATTATCATAAATGAATATTTACTGGTATAATCAAAATAATTTTCTTCATTCATATCAAAATCACTGTACTTTTTGACTATTTTTTTTATGAAAAAGTAGAAAGGTGCAAAAAGAATAAAGCCGAGGATAGCTTTGGTGAGTACATTGATACGTATTATTGTTGGGCCATTTATAATAACATTTATAGAAACAATTATCATAATAATGCTAATATAGTATGGAACCAATAATAAAAAAATACCAATATGAAAGTTTTTTTTTGCTTCTTCCTCTCCACCATTTTTTTTCATAGCATAATAGCATAACTTGGCTAACTCTCTGATGCTAAATGCGATCTTAATTATTTTCATATTTATATAATCTAATTACAACTGGCACTATATATAGCTATTGTGAGCGACACTGAACCAACCACTAATAAAGTGATAGGATTAACAGTTATAAGCG